>JAJDNM010000010.1 GCA_022340665.1 Acidobacteriota bacterium
ACATGCGAGAAGGTCGGATGAGAGGTGTGATCATCGGGTTGCTGGCGGCGATCGCGACGTCCACCACCGCGCCGGCGGCCGCGCAGCTTGCCGCGGACTGGATGGTTTCCGCTGCGGCCCACAATGCCGGGTCGAAGGGTACGTTTTGGAGGACCGATCTGTCACTCCATAACCCACACAATTACGATCTGCCGGTCGTCATTCAAGCCCTGCCGAGCAACAGCGTTAATTTCGAGGTGCCGACAATCGATCTCACCCTCTATCCGTGGGAGACCGTCAGTCTGTGGGATGTGCTCGGTCCGGAATACTTCGGTCTCGATGGATCGGCGGCCATCCTCGCATACGCCGATCTTTCGCTCGGCTGCGATCCGATCGAGGATTGCCATTTCTTGGTGACCTCTCGCACCTATACGCCGGAGCCAGGCGATGGTGTCGGAGAGTACGGGTTGACGGTACCGGGCTTTGTGATCGGTCGAGCTACCGACTGGTGGAATTTCGGCTACGCAGCCGGGCTCCTCAACGACGGCAACGCATTCAGGTGCAATGCGGGAGTGGCTTCCTGGACCCCGGATTGGACCCGTTTGCGCCTCGACGTTCAGGACGCCGCTGGGAATATCGTGGCCAGCGAAATATTCGATGTGCCGCCATACGGACATGTCCAGCGCAGACTCCGCGCGAGCGGTGACGGTGGGGCTCTCGTTTTCTATCTCGAGGACGGTCCGGGCGATGCCCTCGTCTTTCCCTACGCGACCGTTATCAACCAGCGAACGGGAGACGCGAGCTTCCTTGCCGCGGAGCCTTCGCGCGTGGGAGCGTCCGTCACGAAGGCCCACCCGACGCCTGGCGGACGACCCAGTGCTCCGCAGGCATCGAAGCGTGACGTGCTGACCGTACGGCAGACTGGACGCGGGGCTCGATAGGCGGCCCGGGGCCGTACGATATTTCGTTGGAAATTTCCCACGGGGTAAAATACGTTCAGGAGTAGGCCGTCGGGAGAGGTATGGTCCAGTTCGACAACGAATACCGACAGATCAAGATCAAGGTCGTCTATTACGGCCCGGCGGCCGGCGGCAAGACAACCTGTCTTCAGCACATTCACCGAACGATCGACCCGGAGCGTCGAACCAAGCTGTACTCTCTCAACACGGCTGCGGATCGCACTCTCTTTTTCGATCTTCTCTCCTTGAACCTCGGCCGCGTTCGTGGGTATCGCCTCGCCCTGCAGCTCTACACGGTACCGGGGCAGGTGCAGTACGACGCCACACGGCGCACGGTTCTCGCCGGTGCGGATGGGGTCGTGTTCGTCGCAGATTCCCAGAACGAGCAGCTCGAAGCGAACGAAGAAAGCCTCGAGAACCTCTGGGAGAACATGGACGCCAACGGTCTCGACCGCGAGACGGTGCCGGTGGTTCTTCAATACAACAAGAGGGATCTCGGTCCGATTCAATCGATCGACGACATGGACGCCTCCCTCAACACGGCACGCCTGAAGGCATTTCCAACTGTAGCGATCACCGGGGAGGGGGTGCTCGAGGCTTTTGCCGCCATCGGTGAGCAAACCCTGGCGTCGGTGGCTGACAAACTCGGAGTCGGAACCAGCCCACAGGCGACAGCTCGCCTCCAGGCGCAGATGCACAAAGCGGTGCAGCCTTTCATTGGTGCGGTGGAAGATGCGGAGTCGGCAGCCGAAGATGTAGAGGTCACCTTGACCCCCCCCGATGCCGAATCGGGTGAGGTGCTGAAGCAGGATGCTCTGGTGAGAGAGGCGGTTCGCACCAACCTGGAACTGACCCAACTCAACACCAGACTCGACGACGTCAGTCGGCAACTAGCGCGCAAGGTGCGTGTGATGGACAGCATCTCCCAGTTCGGCAACGCCGTTAGCAACCAACGAGATCCGGCAAAGGTCTTGCGCCTTCTCATCACCGAAGCCATTCGCCTGCTCCAGGTGCGGGGGGCCTCGGTCATCATCATCCCGGGTACCGGTCGCGCGCGTGAAGCCGTTGTTCATGGATTCAAACAAGATCCTCTGCTGCAGGCGATGGACTCGGCCGGAGCGTCTATCGCTGAAGTGCTCCTCCAAGACAAGAGACCGCGGCTTTTTTCACCTCAGGCGAACGAGGACGATGGTGGGGATGCCATGGTGGCGATCGAAAATGCGGGCTTCACATCTGCCCTGGCTGTCCCCATGATGACACAGGACAAAGCGGTGGGTCTCCTGATGACGTACGGTGATGAGGACCGTGCGGATTTCGACCAGGATGATCTCCAGCCCGCCGCAGTGCTGGCGTCCACCGCCGCCATGGGATACGCTAACGCGATCGCCTGGAGGCAGATGCAGGAGGTCAGCAGAAGCCTCGAGACGAAGGTCGAAGAGCGAACGCGCGCGCTCAAGGAGAGCCTTCAGGAATCCCGTCAGCTCGCTATGGATCTCGAGGAGAAGCAGGATCTGCTTGAGAAGGCCTATCGTGATCTTGAAGCCCTTGACGGGGTCAAGAACCAGCTTATCAACCGGTTGTCGCTTGACCTGAGAACTCCCGTGACCTCGTTGTATACCGCGGCGAAGCTGTTCCACCGTGGAACGGAGGTGCCGCCGGAAAAAGCAGAGCGCCTTCTGACGATCATCCACGATGAAGCGGAAAAGCTCATGGAGATCGTTCAGAGCGTTTTCCAAGCGTCAGTGATTGCATCAAACGACGGCGATCTCGAACGTCACTCGGTGCCCGCACAGGAGCTCATTCGCAAGGCTGTTGCACCACTTCGCGATCTCGCAACGGAACGGGATGTTCGCCTTCAGGTTCTCATTCCGAGCGGCCTGGAGACTATTTCCTGCGAGCCCGAGAGCACAGAGGCTGCCCTTCGAGCGGTGATCAGGAACGGGGTCGAGTTCGGTGGTGGCGGTGAGGTGAAGCTCGAGGTACGTCGCGTCACCCATGACAGTGATCCCTGGCTTCAACTTCGCGTGACCGATTCCGGCACCGGTATCCCCGAGCAGGACCTGCCGCGCGTCTACGATGCGTTCTGGCAAGGCGATGACTCGAGCGCCGGCAAGCGTCACGGCATCGGGCTCGGACTAACGATCGCCAAGCGTGTGATGGAAAATCATGGGGGGTCCATAGCCATCAGTCGGGGCGAGAACGGAGGCGCGGAAGTCGTGATGTCAATTCCACAGACTACACCGACCCCGGATGGCAGCTCTACGCCGGGTTGAGTGAACGCTCGCCTGAGGGCTCAGTCTTCGCCCGACAACACCTCTTGGGAAAGTGCAACGTCGGCTACTTCACGCGCGGCGTCTGAAGCGAGAGCGAGAACTGCCGGCGTGGCGACCTCGAGCATGACGTCGTCACCCTCTGGAACCGTAGAGGGCCAGGTGGAGGCGGACGGCAGACACTCGCATCCGATCTGTAGACACGCGCCGAGCGGTGTTGCCGATCGTGGGTCCAACACCCTCCGGATCGCGGACGGAAAATCGGCCAGGTGTGCAAGCCTGGAGCCAACCCTGCGCGAGATGTGTTTCAGCAGTGTTCTCCGCAGGTCCTGATGGGGCACCGGGAGAGTCGTGAGGACCCAGAGCACCAGATCGGTGGGAACGGTCACGAGGTGCACGGCGAGTGATGCGGTTTCGGGCGGCACGTCAAAATGAGGGGCTGCGGCTGCCGCCGTCTGAGACCACGTGTCCACCACCTGACGGACCAGGCCATCCAGCTTCGGTGCCTCGGGCCGGTTCAAGAATCCGCTCCCAGCCATTTCCTCCCACAGGTTGAGATCGGCCGCGATGGTTTCCAGTTCGCGAAGGGACAATGGTCCCTGATGACTACGGTTTTGCACGGTGCACGCAAGCACCATCTGGTTCCACACGGCGTGCGGCCTTCCTGCGAGAGGAATCGACTCTTCTTTCCCGGACAGAGCGTTCAGGCCGTCTATCTGGCCCGCTGGCACGGGCACGAGACCGGGGCTCGACGAAAGCCACTGCGCGATGGTGCTGACGATATCGCCCACCAGATCGTGGAATTGGCTGAGTTGTACTCCATCGATCGAATCTTCACTTGTCACCCCCTCGCGGATCATCGACCAGAAGAGATCCTCGAACGCCTTACCGCTAAACGGAAGCTCGTACGAGCGGCGTTCCACCGTTCCGACACCGTTCTCGTCGGACCGCCGAGCAGCCTCCATCAACAGGTGACTCGGCTCGACGTTCAGGCTCAAACCGAGAATGTCGAGCACCGGGTGGTTCGGTATGAATTCAAAGCTCACCGCGGGCGCGATCAGTATGCGACTGGTAATCGCTTCGGCGAGGTCGGTGAGGCTGGCTTGAAGATCTTCCGCCGACACTCGACCTTCAGCGATAAGAAGATCGGTGAACAGGGCACGACGGAGCATCGACGTTGCAAGCAGTCGCCTTAGCTCAGTGACTGGTATCAGGCTGCGCTTGGTGAGCCAGGTGGCAAGCCGCTCCTCCGGAATCGTGGACGAGGCGTAGCACACCCGGCCTTCAATGAAGTCGAGCCGACGTTCGCCGCGTGTGTCCTTCAGAATGAGGCGGCCGCTCACGCCGCCCATCTGCAGCCACTGCAAGAGATCCCCGAAATGGAGACGGTCGAGGTTCCCTTCGATCATCCCTCCAGTATAACGGGCCGCTGCGCTACCATCGGCAGGTGCAGCTCTTGATCCTCACCGCTCGCCCTGATGTGCGCACCAACGCCCGTCTTGTGGAAGCGGCTCGAGAACTGGATGTTGCGGTGTTGTTGGTAGACGCCGCCACTGTGACCGCGTTTCTGGCAGATGGCCAGATCAAGCCTCTTGGCATCGGAAACGAGGCGCGAGAATCCTCGGTTGTCTTGGCCCGAGTGGGGAACTGGCGGCCCGAAAGCATGTTGGCAGTTCTGGATGCTGCGGTGGCCGCCGGATGTGGCACCCCGAATCCTCCGGCAGCCATCCGAATCGCGCGTGACCACTGGGCGACCATGGTGGCTCTCAATGACGCGGGTCTCGAGATTCCACCTACCATCGCAGGATCTGACCCGGAGGCCCTGGCGCGAGATGTGATCCGTCATATCGGGCTTCCGGCTGTCGTCAAGCAACGTAGGTCACGTATGGGCGTCGGTGTCATACGGTGTGCGACGCGCGACCACCTCGAGGCAGTTCTCGATTCTCTCTGGCGAGTTGGTGATGAGATCGTCGTTCAGCGCTGGTTGGCGGGCGGCGAAAGCACAGTGCGTCTTTTGGTCGTGGGGGGCGAAGTCATAGCCGCGGCACGTTTCAACGCTTCGGTGGGGGAGTGGCGTTCCAATGCCGCTCGCGGCGGATCGGCGGAGGCGTACGATGCGCCTTTGAATGAAACCGCTCTCGCAGTTGCCGCAGCGAGGACCATCGGACTCGGACACTGCGGCGTCGACATCGTCACCAGGGACGACGGACCGACAGTGCTCGAGGTCAATCCGACGCCAGGATTTCTCAAGCTCGAAGAAGTGACGGGCGTAGACGTTGCCCGGGCGCTGGTCGAGCACGCGGTCGCTCGCTGAGGATTCCGCTCGCTATTGAGTGGATTCAGAGTCGGTGGCGGCCGCCGGCCTGCCGGCGAGTTCGCGGTCGATCATCAAGAGACCGTGCGGGCTGTCCTCGACCATCTTGACCTGGTGATAGAGCGTGTCGGCGGTCGCTTCCTCCTCGACCTGCTCGTTCACGTACCAGTGCATCATCACCGTAGTCGCATGATCGTTTTCCGCCGAGGCGAGATCGGCGATCTGATTGATGCGCTGGGAGATGTGCCGCTCGTGGTTGAGCACGGACTCGACCGCAGAAGACGGAGAGGGCCACTCATGTTGCGGCGCGTCGAGGGCCATCAGCTCAATGGTTCCGCCACGTTCGGCGAGATGGTCAAAGAGTTTCATCGCGTGCGCGAATTCCTCCTGCGCTTGGACCCGCATCCAGTGGGCAAAACCGTCGAGGTGGTGAGCGGTGAAATACGCCGCCACCGACAGGTAGAGATAGAACGAGAAAAACTCCGCTTGAATCTGTTCGTTCAAAGCCTTTTCGACCTTTGGGTTCATGACTGGGTCTCCTTTATTGGGATGGCTCCGGGTGGGAGGATCCACCATCGACGCCGCCCGACAGTATAGCGTTTCCGTTCAACCTCCAGGGTTGGATCCAGGGGCGAATGTTGTTGAACGCTTGTGGATGGCCCCAAATCACTCCCGCCCGCCCGCCTTTTTCCAGCGGTCTGCCAGCGAGCCAAAGAGTTCCCCCGAGAATCACTGCTGCACTCACCACAACCATGATCTCCGTGGGCTTTGGCAGTTCGAGGGGCCACACGTAGGGCGCCGGATAACGAATCCAGGCGAACACGATCGTGGCGGTCAGCGGCAAAATGGCCGCCGCCGCCGCAAACACCGGCACAGCGCTACGCACAACGGAAATCAATATCAGCCACGCAACAGCCGGCAGCACGAGGTGGATGACGACGACCATCATGCGTGTCGCACGACGGATTTCCGGCTGCCGCCTTCGCGCCAATTCGAGTAGGCGAAGGGCTGGTAGCAGAGAAACTGTAGCGGCGAGAATCGGTCCCGCCCAAATCCAGTATTCAGGCCAACCGTGGAGGGAAAGAAACCGTCCGAGGTGTCCATCATTCGTATCCAGCATCGGCATGATGGCGACGGCCGCGATCGACATCGCCCAAGCCATCTGGACGACGGCAAGCTCTGTGACGAATGATCGAGCTCGCGGGAGAAAACCGACCGCGGCGGCCGCGACTGCCAGCGGTACGAGGGCCGAGCCGAGCCAGTAGCCGAACGCGGCAGGTTGCGAGGAAAAATTGAGAGTCGGCTGATTGACTAACGCCCATACCTGTCGATCAACAGGGATGGAGATTCCAATCCAATCGCAGCCACCGAAGAGCGCACCGATACCCTGCCCACAGACGGCACCAATCAGCGCCGAGGGAAAAGCGAGAGCAGCGGTGAGCCAGGAGATGGCGATGACGGACAGGCTCGTGGTCCGAGGTTCGGTCTCCATCGCCGGCATGCTACCATGACGGCCGCGATGAGGGTGCAAGGTAAGTATCTCCAATGCTTTGTGTTGCCTGTGATGTTGGCGGTGGCGTTGCCGGCAGGAGGTCAGGCTCTATTCTCCGAATACTTGGGGAACGGCACCGAATTGTTGGTCGTGACGCAACCATTGACGGATGCAACGACAATTATCTGGCCGGTTGTCGAGAACGGTCGCAATGTGTCCAAGGCAGTCGTGAGCGGTGATCTGACCCTGGTTGACACGCTCGAATCAGCCCTGGCCCTCGAGCAGGCGACAACCGTGCCGCCGGTCGTGATTGCGGTTGGCGGGGTTTCAGTGCCGGACCTTCGCACCCTCCTCGATCGCATCATCGATGGCCGCCCACCGTATTCCATTTCGCAGTCTCCCGAGACGCCAGTCGTGGAAGGTCGCGTCGAAAGACGGCTCGGAGCGCCCGGCACCGAGGCCCAGATCAGGCTCGAAGTGAACCTGCCGAGCCCCTCAGATCCGAAGAGGAGCTCGATCGAGGTCCTTTGGGATGTCTTGCCAGATGTCCTGGCTAATGGAGATCTTTCCGGTGTTCGAAGCCGCGTTGAAGGAAACCGTGCTCTCCTCGAAGCACAGGCCGACTCGTCATCCGCAGATCTCGCCTCCGTCCGGTTGCGGCGCGGCATCGCGAGGTTCGCCGAGAACCCTGCGGTCCAGGAGGAGCGGGTCGACGCCTCAGCACAGAGTCTGCGCGTGCGCAGGCAGGCACTGTTGGAAGAGCATCCGGACGCCGCCGAGTTGTTGCTCGAGCTCTGGCTCTCCAGTGGCACTCCCGCGGTTCGTGAGTTTCTGTTCGGGGTCGACGGAGTGACTCTGCAGACTGTGCGCGCGGCGGCGATGGCGTGGCTGCCCCAACATCCGGGGAGCATTCTCATCACCCTGCCCCCGAGGTCGTTCAATCCGCGGTTCGCAGCACCGCCGGTGACGATGCAACTCGAAAATGGCCTGTCTGCCATTGCACTCGGGAGATCCGGACTCAGTCTTGCTGCCCTGTGCATGAGGCCCGTGGTCATCCCGGATCTGGATGAGGAGGTGGCGGCAACTGTGCTGGCTCGCTTGGCTCGAGAGCTTCGCGAGTCGGAACAACGCCCCGGATGGGTGCGAGTCGACGTGGAACCGCCACAGATCCTGATTGCGGCTCCCGTGGAGCAGTTCAGCGAGCTCACGGAAGCGCTCCGTTTCGCCTCGGCGCAGGCGGAGGGAGACAACAGACCGGTCATGCCTGGCGGAGGGAGTGCCCGTCGCCGGGCGTTACGTCTGATGGCTGGTACCCTCGGAGTGGCGGAGGGATCGAGCCTGTCCCCGTCAACCCTTTTGGCGTCCGGGAATCTCGCGCTCGGCATCGTGGCCGAGGATGCCGAGGCAGCATCGGAAGCGATTCGAAAATTCTGGGCGGGTGAGACATCACGAGTCAGCAGCGCCGCCGTGGGACAGATCGCGGCAGTTCCCAAGACCAGGGAAGCAGCAGCCGGAAGCGACTCGGTCCTGGTCGCCGCGCTCGAGTTTCCGGCAATGCTTGATGAATCTCTCGTGCTCGTGATGGCCGAACTCCTCGAGGCTCGGGGCACCGAGTTGTTGGCTGAGGGATCGATCGAAGTCTTGCAGCCCTTCGTTCCGGGGCACCGGGTGTTGCTGGTCGTAGCCGAGGCACAGGCCGGCCTCGACGAGTTGGAAGCTGCCCTCCAGGATATCTGGCCGCGCATGACAGCGTCGGCGACCGAAGACGAGCTCAACCCGGTTCAAAGACGAGCGGCCGCTACCAGTGCGGCGGCCTGGAGCGGGACCACCGGACAAGCCTGCCGGTGCGCAGCGGTCGCCTCTGGTGCGGCCAGATGGAGACCGGCAACCGATCTCGAGCTGGCCATTCTCTCGATTGCACCGGAGGAGATCAACGCTGCGCTCGAGAGCGTGTCGATCTGGGGGCAGCTGCCGAATACCGGGGCTGGTGTGCTGCCGATCGTCGAGCTCGACGACAGGTGAACTGGTATTTCGAACGAGGAGGCCGAGGTGCGATCGGACATCGATGAACAGCTCGACTATCTGACCAAAGGTTGCGTTGACGTCGTTCCAGCCGAGCAATTGGCAGAGAAGCTGAGCAAGGCAAAAAAGACCGGGAAGCCGCTCGTGATCAAAGTGGGTTTCGACCCATCTGCCCCCGATCTTCATCTCGGCCACACGGTTGTGATTCGCAAAATGCGCCATTTTCAACAGCTTGGACACCGGGTGGTGTTTCTGATAGGGGACTTCACCGGGTTGATCGGAGACCCGACGGGAAAGAAGAGCACGCGCCCTCAGCTCACACCCGAGGAGATCGAGGAGAACGCGGCCACATACCGGCGCCAGATATTCAAACTGCTCGATCCCGAGTCGACGGTCATCGATTTCAACTCACGCTGGTTGGGTTCGCTGAGCTCGGCGGACTGGATCCGGTTGGCAGCCAAGGTGACGGTCGCACAAATGCTCGAACGAGACGACTTTAGGACCCGCTACGAAAACCAACAACCGATCGCTCTGCACGAGTTTCTTTACCCACTCGCCCAGGCGTACGACTCGGTGGCGCTCGAGGTCGATGTTGAGCTTGGAGGTACCGACCAACTCTTCAATCTGCTGGTTGGGCGTCATCTCATGCGAGAGCATGGGATGGACCCACAGGTCGTCATGACATTGCCCCTTCTCGAAGGGCTCGACGGTGTCGAGAAGATGTCGAAATCGCTCGGCAACTACGTGGCGGTGGAGGATGAGCCAGCCGAGATGTATGGCAAATTGATGTCCATATCGGACGATCTGATGTGGAAGTATTGGCTTCTCCTGACGGACCGCAGTGCGGAGGAAATCGAGGCCGAGCGACAACGGGTGGCGAACGGTGAAATTCATCCGATGGACGTCAAAAAGGAGTTGGCCTCCACAATTGTCACGGAGTTTCACTCAGCCGAGGAAGCCGAAGGTGCGAGGCGAGAGTTCGAGCGGGTCTTCTCTTCGGGTCAACTCCCGCAAAACATCCCGGAACGGTTTGTTGAATCGACCGGTGAAACGATGCTTCTGTCAAGAGTCCTCGTAGAGGGCGGCCTCGCCTCGTCCAACTCCGAGGCGAGGCGGCTGATCCAGCAGGGCGGGGTCAAGGTTGATGGCGAGGTGGTGGGGGACATCAAGGCCACGATCGCAACCACCGGGATCGACCCGATTCTGATCCAGGTCGGAAAACGTCGGTTCGCCAGGGTAACCTTCACCTGATCCACACAAGCCCAGCAATCGAGGAGCGAAAGCTCTGGCCCCCCAGCCGGAGGGACAGGAAGGGCTTCGTCGACGAACCGTAAGTCCTTGATGAAAAAGCCCCACAACAGCAGCGGGGCGTAGGTTGGTCGGTGTATCGATCAGAAGAAGGACGTATCCTGCTCGACCTTTTGGCCTTCTTCGCTGAGGCCCTGGATCTGGATCGATATGAAGGTCGGTCGGAACTTGTGCTCCTGGCACAAGCGACGGAGCCTTTCGTCGAGGTCAGCATCCCAGAACTCGATGATTTTTCCTGTCGCGGTACAGACCATATGATGGTGGCCACCACCGGGCTCCATCTTTTCGTAGTAGTAGTGCTCGCGACCGAGCCGGCTCTTTCGAACCAGTCCGCATTGGACCAGCAGGTCGAGAGTCCGGTAGACCGTTGCACGGGATACTTTTCGCTGCTTGCTCTTCATCCTCGCCAACAGATCGTCCGCATCGAGGTGCTCGTCGGTGGCGAAAATCTCGTCGAGCAGAGCGAGACGTTCCTGGGTCACCTTGAGGTTGTTTTCCCTCAGGTACTGAATGAAGAGTTTCTGCGCCCTCTGTGCAAGTTTGCTGCTCATACCTTTAATCCAGTCTCATTATCATAGTCTCGATAAACGGTAGCGTCGATGAGAGGTTGTGTCAAGAGACCAGAAGATGGTTTTCCGCACGTGCCTGACCGGCGATTGCTGGCGCCGACGGAGCAATCGTCCCGCTGGGATGGCTTCAAGAGGTGTGTCATGGTGAAGATTGTTCATATGTAGGCGATTTATTTCGAGGGGTTTGCGCCGCGAGATCGAGGGTGGTATTTTTTCCGCAGAGTTCCTTTGGAGGGTGTTATGGACTATCCGATCTGGGACCTCGCGTTGGGTGGCGGGATGCTGATGGCGTTGGTGGCGATACCGCACGTTATCGTCTCGCATTTCGCGATCGGCGGCGGGTTGTTGATTGTCGTCACCGAGACGCTGGCGGTGAAACGGGGCGATGCCCAGCTGCGTGAGCTCGCGAAACGGTCGTCGCTCGTCCTGATCCTCGTTTCGACGGTTTTTGGTGCGATCTCCGGGGTTGGTATCTGGGTGGTTGCGGGACTGATTTCCCCGGCCGCCATCTCAGCATTGATCCACACCTACGTCTGGGGATGGGCGATCGAATGGGTCTTCTTCATCATCGAAATCGTTGCTGCCCTCGTGTACTACTCGACCTGGGACAAGATTTCGAAGGGCGCCCACCTGCTCGTCGGCTGGCTCTACTTCGTAGCAGCCTACCTTTCGTTGGTGATCATCAACGGCATCATCACTTTCATGCTGACGCCGGGGCGGTGGCTCGAGACCCACGCCTTTTGGGATGGCTTTTTCAATCCGACCTACTGGCCCTCTCTCGTCCTGCGCACCGGCATTGCAATACTGATGGCGACCGCCTTCATGGTGTTTCCGGCTCTCAAGGCGATGGCCGATCGACGGTCGGGAGTTCTTCGCTATCTCGGGTGGTGGTTGGTTGGCGGAGTCGTACTCTCCTATGCGGGATACCGGTGGTGGGAGGCGGTTCTTCCGGCGACGGTGCGAAACCTCTTTAGTGGGGCTGAACCAGCGTTGCGAGCCCTTGCCGAAACCCGCAGCTTCACCCTTTGGGCCCTTGCTCTGACGCTGATCATCGGGTTGATCATTCTTTCTGTTGCGCCACGCCTGGCGCGGCCGCTGACCGCGATGTGTTTGGCCGTGGCGGCTTTCGCGTTCTTCGGTGGCTATGAGCGGCTTCGTGAAGGGACGCGAAAACCGTTTCTCATCCACAGTCACCTCTTTTCGAACGGCCTTCTCGTCAGCGACATCCAGGCGATCAACGATACCGGTGTGCTGGCGCGCTCCGGCTGGGCTGCGAGGGGCGCAAATGACTCCCTCAGCGCCGGACGAGAGATCTTCCGGGCCCAGTGTTCGAGCTGCCACACGCTCGACGGATACCAGGGTATTCGCCAAGCCTTGCCTTCTTACGATGACATGATCGCGGTGGTCTCTGACCAGCCCGCCGGGAGCGGCGATCTCGCCTTTGCAACGGAATGTGCGTCCTGTCACACGGACGTGACTGCTTCAGAGATGCGCGAGATGCTGCCGTCGAAGGACGAGATCGTTGCCGATCGAGGTTTTGTTGATGGTTTCAACTACGGCATGATCTATGGCGTCGTGACGGAGCTCCACGAGATGGGAGAGGCTTACTCTGCAATCCCTCGCGGACAGCTCATCGACACTAGCGAGTTTCGCTCCTCCTATATGCCGCCCATAGTGGGCACAGAGGAGGAACTGGATGCCCTGGTCGAGTATCTCGCCTTCATTTCGCGTGGCGATGGAGTGGCGTTGGACGAGAACGGAGGTGAGCGATGAACCCAAACTTGATTCCCGCAGTCGATCCCGCTGGCCTGCCGGGACCACCATGGTTGTTTCACATCCTCTTGGTCTTCACCTTCATTCTCCACCTGATATTCATGAATCTGACCCTCGGCGGCACGCTTCTCGCCCTGGTTGCGCACCTCAGGAGCGGAGGCAGGCGGAGCGACTTTCGCGGCGTTCTCGCTGGCCGTCTGATGGCCGTCAACAATTACGGTATCTCTCTGACCATCACCACCGGAATCGCACCACTGCTCTTCATCCAGCTGATCTATCAGCAGTATTTCTACACTGCGACCATCCTTCTCGCTCCAGTGTGGCTTGCCATGTTGGTATTGCTGGCGGCAGGCTATTACGCCGCCTATTTCTACAAGTTCCGGGGCGCTCCGGCTCGGGGCGAAGGTGGGGGACTGTGGCTCGGCGCAAGCGCACTCATGTTCGTGCTGATCGCCATGATTCACGTGGCGGTCAACCTGGTGCATGCCCAACCCGAGAAGTGGGCCAGCCTGGCGGACGGTGGCTGGTCGGTGCTCGGCGATCCCGCCTTCTGGCCGCGCCTCCTCCACTTCGTGCTCGCCGGCATCGCATTTGCTGCCCTAGTGACGACCTGGTGGGCGACGAGGCGAGCTTCTGACGGCAGCGACGAGGAAACCAACACCGCGATTGCGCGCTGGGCATGGCGGTGGGCGTTGTGGACAACGGTTCTCCAGGTGGCGGACGGCTTTCTCTTGCTGATGGTGCTACCGCGACCGGTGCTGCGGGGATTGATGTCCGGGGGGATCGCGACGCTCGGCCCGATGACGTTGGGCATTTTCGCCGGGATCGGCCTCCTGATGATGCTTGCACGGGTGTCCAATCCGGTGGAGAAGCCGACTCTCGTGACGGGGACCCTTGCTGCGATGACGGTGACGATTGCCATCATGAGTATCACTCGACATCAGATTCGAGGACTGTATCTCGAACCAACTCTCGCCCAGACAAGCTTCCAGGTCGTGCCCCAGTGGGGGAACTTCCTGCTTTTCGTCGTGATTCTGGTGGCTGGCCTAGCGACGGTCGCGTACATGGTGCGGCGCGTTCTCGTATCGCCTGCTGACGGCGCTGACGCAGCATAGGCTCGACTGAGCTCGGAGCCCTTTCGAAGGGTTGGTCTCGAATTTGATTTTTGTATACAGTTTGTATACGATCTTTTCGTGGGGAATGGAGCGTTGGCACAGATCGTCGAAAAGAGGACTGCAGCCGAGCAGGTTTATCGAGCCCTCAAGCGCGACATCATCACGCTGCGTCATCGCCCGGGCGTATCGCTGACCGAACACCAGCTTGCCGAGCTTTACGGGACCAGCCGCGTTCCAGTGCGCGAGGCGTGCAGGCGGCTGGACCAGGAGGGACTTCTCACCGGGCGACCGTATCGGGGTTATTCGGTGAATCAGATTTCTCTCAAAGAGATTGGGGATTGCTTCGACCTTCGGCTTGGTCTCGAAACGCTGGCCGTGAAGCTGGTAATTCAACGTTCCACGGACACCGATATCGAACGTCTGCAGGAGCTTGCAAGCACCGAATACACTTTTCACGATTGGGACTCCTATGTCGAGTTTCTGGATCGAAATCTCGATTTCCACATTCAGCTGGCAACGCTGTCCCGGAATGATCGGCTGGTATCGGCCCTCCGAGACCTCCTTGGAAGCATGCAGCGGTTTTTCTTTCTCGGTCTTGACCTGGGCGATTTCGCGTCTGAAATGCGGGGCGAGCACGAAGAGTTGGTAACGCTTCTTTCGGGTGGCAACGCGGATGACGCGACGGCCTGCCTGAAGAGACAGATTTCATCATCGCGCGACCGCATCCTGCGCGCGCTCATCGAAGACAGGATCGATATTCCGATTGAATGAGGTACACAATGTCTGACTTCGTCTATCTCGACAACGCTGCCACGACTTTTCCGAAGCCGCCCGAGGTCATACGGTACATGTGCGATTTCTACCAGACACGGGGCGTCAACCCTGGTCGTACCGGGTTCGACCTTGCTCTCGAGGCCGAGGAGACACTGGCCAATGCGCGAAGGGCCTTGACGGAATTCTTCGGGGGTAGTGAACCGAATCGCCTCGTCTTCTCCCATAACGTCACAGATGCGCTCAATCTTCTTATTTCAAGCGTCCTCACATCCGGAGATCATGCAATCACCACCTGTCTCGAGCACAACTCGGTGCTGCGTCCCATGTATTTGCACCGGGAGCACGGCGTCGAGGTGGATTTCGTTCCCTTTGACGGCGACGGCTATGTTGACCCTGACGATATTGCCAGCCGGATCCGATCCAACACCAAGCTGGTCGTCATGAATCACGGTTCGAACGTCATCGGAACAATCCAGCCGGTAACGGAAGTCGGTCGTCGCTGTCGTGAGAGCGGCGTCCTGTTCGCCATTGACGCCGCCCAGACCGCTGGTCTGGTGCCGATCGATGTGGACTCGATGAATGTTGATGTTGTGTGCTTCACCGGTCACAAATCGCTCTTCGGCCCCTCCGGTACCGGAGGCATGTACGTTGGCGAGCACGTCGATATCAAGCCCTGTCGCGCGGGTGGCACCGGCGTCATGAGCGCCCTCAAGCAGCAGCCGGATGCTTTTCCGTGGAGGATGGAGTTCGGCACGGTGAACACGATGGGCGTTTCCGGCCTGCTGGCGGCACAGAACTGGATCTCTGAGCGCGGTGGCGTCGAAACGATCTTCGACCATGAAATGTGCCACGCGCGGCGCCTGCATGAGGGCCTTTCGGCCATCGACGGAGTTCGACTCTACTGTGCAGATCTCGAACGGGATCATCTGCCAGTCTTCGTGTTCAACATTGACGGCCTGCCGGCCGACCAGGTTGGTACGTTCCTCGATGTCGAGCACGATGTCATTACGAGGACCGGCCTCCATTGCGCCCCGTTGGTCCACGAGGGCATCGGGACCTTTGACGATGGCGGTACAGTTCGCTTCTCGCCTGGCGTGTTCACCAACGACGAGGACGTGGAACACGCAATCGGTGCGGTCGCCGAAACGGCCAAATATGCTCGGTCGAAGCTCGGTACGTCGCGGCCTTCAACCGTTGTCGCCCGCGTGTGAGCGCTCGTCATTCGACCACTCTTCAGGGGTCAGCGTGCGCATCGAGAGCGCGTGGATGTCGTTCGTCAATAGGTCTGCAAGGGCCTGATAGACAAGACGCTGCGCCGCCACCCGGGAGAGACCTCGAAAACGCTCCGAGACAGCGACAACCCGGAAATGCCCTGCACCGTCTTGTGTCCCCGCGTGACCCTCATGAAGTGCACTCTGGTCGACTACCGATACGTATTGGGCTTCGAGCTCGAGCAGGAGTGCGTTTTTGATCTTTTGTGCGCGGTCTGACTCTTCCATCGTTGGATCGCATCCTCCAGCCGGTTGTCGACAGACAACCACTTTGCCGAGGAGTATCTTCCCGGTTTGGGGATGGACTCATCAATCCGGGCCCGACGAAGGGCCGGTGGCGCCTTTCCCGATACCTGCAGCGAGACGGCGAGCGAGCTCCCAATACGGCACGGTGCGATTGCGACCAAGCTCCTTTGCCGCGTACATGCAGGTATCGGCCTTGCGAAGTAGCAGTTCTTTTGCCTTTTGCGCATTATGATCGCCGGGGTCGAGTTCGGGCAGGATGTCGGCCTGCAATGTTGCGATGCCAATCGAGCACGTCACCACACCCTCGATCCGAAGCTCCTCACTCCCTTCGGATTTGTCGACATCGGCGGTGACGACGAACGCTCGATCCGCAATGTTCTGCCGAATCGTCTCCGCCACCCAATAGGTTTCCTGACGACCGGCGCCCGGCAAGGCAATCACGAATTCATCTCCACCATAACGTGCAGCCACCCCTGCTCCGGGGATGATCTGTTTCAGGGTTGCTCCGACCTGTGCAAGCAAACGGCTTCCGATCAAATGTCCGTGGTTGTCGTTGACCTCTTTGAAATGGTCGAGGTCGAGGAAAATGATTCCACACTCAGATCCAGTCGCGACGGCGTCATCGATGATCCTCGCCAAGCTGCCGTGAAGATAGCGATCGTTATAGAGCTCGGTCAGTTCATCTCTCTTGGCGATTTCCCGTGCTCGCTGGGCGTCGATGGCATTGAGAACCGAGAGGGAGATGGTCTGCGCGAAGATTCCAAGAAGCGCAACGTCGGCGGCCGAGTAACCGCTTCCTCCCGAGTGGTTCAGAAGCTCGATGACACCAATCGTACGGCCGTCGGCGGTGAGCGGTGCGCCGACGACGGAGTCAATCTTGAAACCGATCCGAAGACCGGGCCCGCTGCGAAAGACCGGGTCGGCGAGAGGTTCGGAGCATGAGTAGGGCTCTCCGGTTCGGTATACCTCGCCGATGATGCCCTTGCCAGTGCTGAACCGTTCCTCCATGAGGTCGTCGGATTTCGGTCCGAACCCGGCGATCACCACTAGCGAAAGGCTGTTCCCGTGTTCGTCAACGTCCAGAGGGTCATCGAGGTAGATGGTTCCCGCTTCTGATGGTAGGAAATCGTTGGCTCGGCGGAGAAGCTCGCGAAAAATCCGGTCGAGATCGAGATCAGCCCCCGCTGCCGATCGGTGCTCACGCTTGAGAAAATGCGCGAGCTTGGCACTACCGATGCAGTGAATTCCCGGTCGTGTCGCCGGAACGCCCTCAACCATACACTCCAGAATATCAGGAAGTGTCCAGCGGCAATATCGGTTGAGTCAGAAGGCGCATATCAGTACGCCGCGGGACAGGAAGGTTCGATCGCTGCCCAGACCAAGGAGTTTCTGCCACGGGTTGCCGTACGGTCAGCACGGGTCACGCGTCGCTGGCATCCTTGGCCGCACCCTCTTCCTTCTCGTCGGCAGGGGGTTTTTCCTCTGAGCGCACTGAATCCTTGAAGTTGCGAATTCCCTCGCCGAGCCCCTTGCCGAGCTTCGGCAGTTTGTTCACGCCGAATATCAGGACGACTATCGCGAGCAGAATCAAGAGCTCCGGAAGACCCAGACTTCCGAACATTTGGACCTCCTAGTCGAGCGTCACTCGCGATCCGTTCCACAGTTTCCGCCGTCGTGACGCCGCGACAAGTCTAGCAGAAGGCCCACCAAGTCTGAAGGAGCATTTGTATCACCCACCTCGGCGGCCAGATCGCGGGCCAGCGGTTCGATCCACTGTTCATAAGACGCGGCGCCGGTTGCCGTCAAACGGGCAAAAGTTCCGAGAACCTTCAATCCTCTTTGGATCCGCACCAACAGAAAGCGCTCCGGCCAGCCGGCCTCGGCTCGAGTTGCAGTCGCCCATGCGTTCTGAATTCTCTGCCTTTCTACTGCAGCAAGCACCCGAGGCATCGCGCGCTCACCCAGGAGAGACGCCATGTCGTAGGTGTCGGGCCCGATCAGAATGTCTTGATAGTCGATCACGCCCACCTCTTCTTCCGGCAAGAGGAACAAGTTGTTGAGGTGGAAATCGCGGTGGCAGACACGCACCGGGTGCTCGTTGATGATGGCCGCAAGCTCATCGAGCCAGTCGCCGATAGCTGGCGATGGGTTGGCGTTCATAAGATGGCGCATGACCCACAATTCGAACCCTGCAAGCTCCCACCGAAGTCGCTTGCCGTGCAGCGGTGAATTCCACCGGGGGAGTTCATCGGGCGGCAATTCGGCAAGTCTGACCAGGGGTCGCAGGCAGCGAAGTGCGAGCTCTACCCTTTCATCAGGACGAGCAATTTCAAGGGTCCGCTCGGCGTCTTCAACCCCGAAATCCTCGTGCACGGCCCAACCGTGGCCAAGATCGTGGTCCAAAAGCGACGGAACCCTCAGACCGTGCTCCTCGCACCACATGCGCACTGAGAGATCTCGTTCGAGCTGATCGCGGACCGAGCGCGGATAGCGAACGATGACCGCCGAGCGCCCGAGACGATCCCAGATGCGTGCATACCGCCTGTGTGACGCGTCGCCAGCCAATTCCCGTTCACGAACCCAGGGATCCGGTAGGCGCTGGAGCATCTTCATGCGGCCACGCTAGCAAAGGTCGTTCTCGCGGACAATGAGGTAGGATGGGAAGAAGGTGCCTGGACCAGAGGTTGTTCAGGCGGAGGATGATGGAAGAATCGAGAACCCAACGGCTGCAAGAGCTGCTCAGAAGGCTCGGGAAGGCCCTCCATTCGACCGTGGTGCGCTCGGAGGAGGTCCGGGACTGTCTCGAGGAACTGCACGATGACGGATGGCAGGCCGTGATGATGTTGGAGACGTCCCTGGTCTGCGGTGAAGACGGGTCGATAGAGGTTGGCCGCGGCACGATGCGGCTCCACGTCGAAGACGGCTCGGTGATACCCGAGTACCGAATTGGCGTGGATGATGCAAGATTTCTGGAATCGCTCGGCATAACCGCCGGTCGTCACCGCTCGCCTCCGAAACTCCTTCCGCGACCACAGTCGGAGCCAGACGGCGATCCGCGGACGTGAGCTTGCTGCCAGAGAGGGTTGATCGCATCAATCTGGTAGGTCGGAGCTCGCAAGAGATCGCCGACATCGTCGCTCCCCATGTCGATCGCGGTTTTCGGTGCGCGCAGATCGCACGCTGGGTGATAGACCGCAACGCAGTGGATTTCAGCGATATGACCGACCTCCCAGTTGAACTTCGTCGAGATCTCCAGCGCCGATTTCGTCTCGACGAGCCCGAGGTGGTGCAGATCGTGGATGACGATGACAGTGCGCAAAAGTTTCTGTTCGCCCTGGAAGACGGCGTCCACGTCGAGGGTGTCTCAATGCGCGAAGGTGCCAAGGCGACCCTTTGCCTGTCCTCGCAAGCGGGCTGCGCTGTTGGCTGCACCTTTTGCGTGACCGGTGCAGTCGGTGCGGGCCGAAATTTGCGCGCGGATGAGCTTGTCGGTCAGTACCGCACGATGCTCCGATACCTCGATCGGAAGATCGAACGGGTGAACATCGTGTTCATGGGCATGGGTGAGCCCCTGCTCAATACTGCCAATCTGGGATCCGCGCTTGAGGTCCTTTTCGAACGTGTCAGTCCGAAGAGAATCACGGTGTCGACCGCCGGCATCCTTCCCGGGATCGAGTGGCTCGGCGGGCTCGCGAAACGTCCCAAGCTGGCTGTCTCACTGAATGCCCCCGATCAGGAGCGTAGAGAGCAGATCATGCCGATATCCAGGTGTTATCCTCTCGCCAATCTCCTCATCGCCCTGCGGGAATTTCCGTTGGAGCGTGGTCGCAGGATCACCTTCGAGTACGTGCTGATCGATGGATTCAACGACGCCGTCGCGGACGCCCAGGCCACAGCAGATCTGATTCGCGGTATTCCTGCAAAGATCAATGTCATTCCACTCAACCAAGACGAGGAATTTCTACCTGGACTTCGGCGCCCGCCCGAGAAGACCGTGGATCGATTCGCGGCGCGCCTCAAGGACGCAGGATTGACCGTGACAGTTCGATGGTCAAAGGGCACGGAGGTCGCGGCAGCGTGCGGCCAGCTCAGGGGCCGTTAGCCCAGGGTTAGGCAAATCGGTAAATCATCGACCACTGCCGCCCGGCTTCTTGGCCATCTCGCCGGTAGGAGGCGAGTTCGGGGGTCGAAGCTGTACACGGGCCAACGAGGTGAACATTCTTCGCATCAAGGCCGAGAATCTCCAGGCGAGAGCGGAGAAAGCCGCGGAGATCGACATGGTTGCCCGACAACCATTGTCCTTCGTCGACGTCGATGACACGGAGGCTGTCGATGACCTCGTTGCCGACTTCGTACCGCGGGCCCGAGATGGCGGGCCCGAGGGCCGCGTGGAGTCGGTCGGATGGGACACCGAACTCGACTTCGAACTGCCGCACCACGGCCCCCGTGATGTCGGCGGCCGCTCCGCGCCAACCGGAGTGTACGGCGGCGATGACACCATCACCGACGAGAAGTATTGGCACACAATCGGCCGACCATGCGGCAAGACCAAGTCGCCGGGAGGCTGTCATCAGGGCGTCGCACCTGCCGACGCAGGCGACTTGTTTGAAAGGCCAACCCGGCTCTGCGGCCACCGAGGCGACAATTCGACCGTGAATCTGTTCACACCAGCGGATGGCGTCGACCCGATCGCCGAGGTCGCCAAGAAGTCGTCTCATTCGTGCATCGGATGACAAGGTGGGTGTTGGCGGGCCAAGGGCAAAGAGCATGGCCGCGCCACCAGCTTCAAACACCATGACACGGTCGTCGCCGATGGATGTCAGGCCGTCCAGCCTTTGCATCGCCCAATGATACAATTCGGGGTCTCCGGGGGGTGTGTTGAGAGATCACGGTCAGAGGTCATTTCAAGCCCGAGCTCCGGCGATGAGAGCGCCTGTTAACCCGTGATCCGCCTTCGTTCCGTTACCAAGGAGTATGATCGGCGTGCGATTCTCGACTCCCTGGACCTGCAGGTCGATGCCGGCGAGTTCGTTTTTCTGACCGGGCCATCAGGAGCAGGGAAAACGACGCTGCTGAGACTGCTTTACTCAGCCGAGCGGCCAACACGTGGAGAAGTCTGGGTGGCGGGACGCCGAGTCGAGGAGATGTCGAGGTCGCGGCTGCCCCTCCTGCGGCGCAAAATCGGCGTCATTTTCCAGGATTTTAAGCTTCTGCGGCGCAAGACGGTGATCGAAAACATCACCTTTGTGCTCCGCATTCACGGAGTGCCACCGCGAGAAGCACACCGGCGGGCGTCCCAGGTGCTTCGACGTCTGGGTCTCCAACACCGTCAGTCGGCTTTTCCGGATGCCCTCTCGGGAGGTGAGCAGCAGCGCGTGGCAATAGCTCGTGCGCTCGCCTACCAACCGCGTCTGATTCTCGCTGACGAGCCGACCGGTAACCTCGACGCAGACCTCGCCTCCGAGCTTCTCAGTCTGCTGTGTGACATCAACTACCAGGGCGCAACAGTGCTGGTCGCGACCCACGACCACGCGATTCTCGAGTCCATACCCGCGCGGACACTCGTCCTGCATCAGGGCCAAATTCACTACGATGGAATGTGGCCACCATGATCCGGCATGCGGTTGCCGAAGGTCTGGTCATCCTGCGCGAACGTGCGGCCGTCAGCTTAGTTCTCGCATTTTCGCTGGCAGTGCCGGTTGCGTTGGCGGGTGTCGGCGTTGCTCTTCACCAATGGCTCGACCCGATAGCTGGGATGGCCGGCGAAAAGAGCTCGGTGGCAGTGCTGCTCCACCCGCAGATGGAGTCGGGCGAGAGACGTCGCTGGATCGCCGACCGCGCATCTGAGAACCCGGAATGGAAGATTTCTGAGGTGTCCAACAGTGACGTCATCGGCCGCCTCCAGCGTTGGTTTCCCTACCTTGAAGATTTGATCGATACGGGGGACTCGACCTTGCCGCCGCTGATCGAGATTCAGACGGATGATCCCGATTCGGTCGCTGTTCTCGACGGGCGGGAAGAGGTCCTGGCGGTTGGTCCACGCTCCTCAATCCAACAGACCCTCGGTCAGGTTGCCGGCCGCCTGGCTACTGTCGTGGGTGTGCTGAGCGGCGTCCTTCTGGCCAGCGCGCTTCTTTTGGCAGCTGTGTGGGTTCACCTGGAACTCTATCGGCATGCAGATGAAATTGCCATCATGCGCCTCGTCGGCGCGACCGAAGGCACGATCCGCGGCCCGTTTTTGGTGGCGGTGGTAATCCCGGGAACGGTAGCCGGTCTTCTCGCGATCGTGGGGTCGATGATGCTCGTGGCGAGCTTCTCGCGTCTGACCTCGTCACTCGGACTCTCGGAAGTAACCATTTCGACGCCGGTGCTGGTTTTGCAGGGCGCGGTCTGTGTGCTGCTCCCCCTGATCGCGGCGGGTGTTACCCTCGCCCGCCATTCGCGAGGCGCAGCGGAGAGTTGAAACACAAAAAAGCGCGGCCCGAAGGCCGCGCTCTGATCAATCGATTTATTCTATCAACCACAATTTTCTCGGTACTGTTTCTCGAGGCCGGGGAGCTGCTCTTGGAGCAGCTTGGCATTTTCGATGTCCCCGAGCTTTTCGAGCTCATCGACCTGGAGCTTGAGGGCGTCGATCCTTCGCTTGAACTCCGAGCACTCTTGCTGCGCCTGGACATTCTGCGCGGCTGCATCCCTTTTGGTCTGCATCTCGCTCACCATCTTGGAGTTACCAGCTTCCGAATACCACTGAATGGCGTTGTTGTAGTCCTTCTTCTTGTCGTAGATGTAGCCACCCTGGTTATAGATCTGAGTGCGTAGTTTTCCAGAGGGACGGTTTTTGAGTGCTTGTTGCAGATCTGCGATTGCAGGGTTCAGCTGGTTCATCTGCGTCTTGCACTGTGCCGAGTAGTAGTAAACCAGAGGATTGCTGGACTGCTTGGCTTTGGCGCTGTCAAACCATTGCAGCGCTTTCTGGTACTGCTTTGCTCCGAGCCAGGCTTCACCAGCGAGAAGCTGGTGGTCGAACGTCGGCGAGGCTTTGGCCAACTCGTCGGCAATCTGGCCGGCCTGAGAGTAGTAATTGCTCTTTGCCGAATCTGACCCCGAGCGCCGGCCAAGCAAAAGCCCTGCTCGCACCGCGTTCCGTGCACTGGTCGTGTCCCTCGGGTTGAGCTGGTAGGCCTTTTTGAAGGCCTCGAACGCCTTGGCATCGTCGCCAGCTGCTGTGTAGGCCGATCCGAGAGCCTGCTGCAAGCGGTAGTTGTTCGAATCCGCTCTCGCCTGGGTCGACAGCACGCTAACGGCTTCGCTCGGGCGGTTCGTTTTAGTTGCTGCCTGGGCGAAGAGCAAGGCGTAGCTGGAGCGATGCGAAGCTTCCATCGAGCTCAGGCTGAGCGGCTTCAGGAGCTCGTACGCGTTCTGATATTGGTCCGCTTGCAGTAGCGCCTGGCCGAGCGCGATCTTGTAGGATGCCTGGCTGTCATCGAGATCCACCGCCTTGCGGAGGTTGGCGATGGCCGGGCTGAGCTGGCCGAGGGCGCGCTGCGACACTCCCAGCATGTAGTAGCCCCCCGCATAATCCGGATTGGTCTTGGTGACCTCCTCGAATTCCTTGGCGGCAGTTGCCCAGTCTTTTTGTTTGTAGGCCTCAAGGCCCTTGTTCCACTCGGCGTGCGCGGGCGCCGCCGTCGCCAGCATTATGACAGCTGCCGTGCATGCAATCGCCGCTCGACTGACCCTCGATTTCATTTTCTGTGCCTCCAGTACATCTCACGAGATCACTATCATGTTCTTTGCATTTCCCCCAACAAAGGCCGGACCTGCTCATCGAACATGGCAGCTGTCTCATTGCCCTTGAGGAGGGAGATTGCCTTGGTATGTTGCTCTACCATCCCTCGGAGAGCGTGAAATCCTTCTCCCCGCTCGATCAGAGTCCGCGCTGCAGTGTACTGCTTTTCGATGGTTCGTTCACCCCCGGAGCCGACCACATCGATCGCGACGGAGCGAATCTTATCTGCCAACCCGAGCAGAGTGACGGGATTTGGGCCAGTTTGCCACCTTTGATGGCCCCTACCACCGGCTCCCGGGTTTCCCAGGGCGACGAGATCGTTGGTGACCATCCCGAATAGCAGCTTGGAAACGTCGAATGGTGTCCATTTGAGTCCCCGGCCAATCTCCTCGATCGTCTGAACGCCATCAATGCGCGTGACGAGAATCCATTCCTGGGGACTGAGAGTTACCTGGTCGGCCACCTGTTCCCTGGTGGTGAAGTATGGGACCAAGTCGAGTGAGGGTATCTTCCGCGACAACACTCGCCACTCGTCAAGCCGACGGGCCGCCTCCATCATGAGGCTGGCGTTGGACATGTGAATGGTATCTCGATCCGATACCTCCCCGGGTATGAACGAAAAAGTGCCCTCGGACCAGATGGCCATTTCGTACACCGCGTTGTCACCACGGAGTTCGCCAACCTGGGCGTCGACGATCTGGCCGTCTTTGAGAAAGATTTTCCCCTGAACGTCGTTAGATCGGATTTTGAACATACCGGTCTTGCCCGAAACACTCACGAGTTGAATGACGTCGGGCAGAGGGAGCTCGCTCAAAGATCCATGCAGGGACATTATGGAGGTTTACTGCAGATTGAATCGAACAGTAAGAATGTAGAGGACCTCCACCGGTTTCCCGTTCAAAGTCGACGGCTCGAACCTCCACTTGTTGACAGCATCGACGGCTGTCTCGGTGAGGCCGAGAGGCAGTCCACGAAGAACCTTGACGCTCTGCACGCGTCCATCTTTGCCGATCGTGCACTCCAGAACAACGACACCCTGGATCCGTGCTCTTCGCGCCGCTTCTGGGTAGACCGGGTTCGGACCGCTGATCTTTTTCGGCTCGGTGATGTTGCCTCCGACAACGAACCGAATTGGTCCTTCAGGCTCGGGTGGAGGAGGAGCGTCAGGGACACCAAGGACGAGGTTGTCATCGGGCACGAAGTCGATGTCTTCTTCAGGCTCTTCGTCCCGGATCGGCTCTGGCTCGTCGGGGGTCGGATCAGGAATCGGCACCTTCTGTGTTTTCGGCTTCGGAATCTGCTGCATCTCACGCCGCGGCGGCTGTTTGAACTTGACCTGCTTGACGACGTAGATTTTGCTCTTCTTTTCCTTGGCATCAGACAGGCCACTCGCGAAGGAGGGCCAATGCATGGCGAAGATGATGACGTGGAAGATGATGGCGATTCCCAGTGCCCATCGCGCCGCCTTCTTGTCCTGATTGGCTTCGAGAGCCAGCGTTTCGGCGGTCGTCAACGGCAGTTGATCGCCCTTGTTTTTCGGCGCGGACTTTGGAGAACCGCTCATGGCTTCCCCCTTTTTATTGGATCCCGAGCATCGACCACAGATTCTCGATCTCACGTCTGGTCGGGATCGAGATGGTCTTGATCTCCGTCAACGGGTTCCCGTGAACATCCATGTGCATCGGCTGGCCATCAGCGTCCGTCCACTCGTCCGGAGCCTGGCGCAGCGTGTCGAAGACACGGATCATGTCGCCGTATGTCGCGTCGGGGTCGGTTCGCAGAATCACTGGTTTTTCTGGATTCTGCGTGAGTTTCTCGAGCACATAGGGAAGCAGCCCTTCGAGCGGCAGGCCCTTCGTGTCAACCTCGATTGCGCCGCCACGCATCACGTGGACGTCGATGGAATCTTCCTGCTTGATCTCAGGAGTATCGGTTTCTTCGGGCAAAGCGAAGTCGAGACCGCGGGTCGCAGAAAATGCCGACGTGATCATGAAATAGATGATCAGCAGAAACGAGATGTCGGCCATCGACCCGGTGAAGATCTCCGACTGAATTTCCTTCTTTTTGATCTTCATAGTCGCTCCCGCCTACTCTTCCACGGTCTTCTGCTCGGACAACAAGTAAATAAACTTGACCTTCGATTGCTTGAGAGCGTCGAGCACCGCATCCACGTGTTCATACGGCACCTGCTCATCTGCCTTTATGATGAACTCCTTGTTGGGGTTCCGCGCCACCTCTGTCGAGGCAAATGTCACCACTTCTTCGTTGGTGCTGACAGGCAAGGACATCTCTTCGCCCGTGGAAACGCGCACTGTCAATGGCGCTGTGAGATCGTCCGGCGGAGCAATCGAGATTACCGCTGCTTTTTCGGGGACCTTGATACGAACCCAGGTGTCCGGGAGATCCATCTTCGTGCGGTCGACCTCGACCTTGTAAGTGAGCACGAAGAACACGATGAGCAGGAACACGATATCCGCCATCGATGCGGTGAAAATCTGTGCTGCATCTTTGCGCTCTCTACCGCGGATGAGTGCCATCTGCGGACTCCCTTCTAGGCCTGGCCTTCGCCTCCCTGACTGTAACGCTGGCTGTCCATCTCGGTGAAGGTCTCGATCAACATGTTCGATGCGGTCTCAATGTCACGCACGAAACGAGTGATCTTTGTTGTGTACCAGTTGTAGGTCAGCTGTGCAGGAATTGCGATGATGAGACCGGTGGCGGTAGTGATCAACGCCTCCGAAATGCCGACCGCGACTGCGGCGGGGTTGGTAAGACCTTGCTCAGCAAGAGTCGCAAAGGATTTGATCATGCCGGCAACCGTGCCGAGGAAGCCGAGCATCGGCGCGACGTTCGCTGTGGTTGCGAGCACGCCGAGGCGCTTCTCAAGCCGATCGAGCTCATAGAGCGCAGCATTCTCGATTGTTTTCTCGATGTCCTCACGGGGGTGACCATAGCGCAGCAGACCGGCCTTCATCACCGAGGCCACTGGGCCCTTGCTCTGCTCGCAGATCTTGATCGCTTCCTTGACGTTATGATTGACCAGCAATGCCTTTCGGATCTTGGTCAAGAACTCGGGGACGTTAATCTTGGCCTTCGAGAACACGATGAAGCGTTCGATGGCCACGGTTGCCGCCAGCACCGAGAAGAAAAGAAGCGGCCACATGAAGATACCACCCTGGCGAAAATACTCTGCTACCTGTCCAGTCACGGTCTTGCCTCCTCCTGGTTAGAGTCCTCAAGCGCGGAAAGGTTCCAGACCCATCCATATCCCATTTCACACCGGCCTTTCAACCCCCAAACGAGCGTTCGCGGGTTTCGCGTCGATGCGACCTGTTATGCCTCATTCGAAAATGAAGGCAGGGCATCGTAGCATGAGCCCCTGGGGGCGTCAACGAGATGTTCTGGATGCCCCAAAGTGAATATGTGTGAGTGCTATCGCCATGGCGTCCGCAGCATCGTGTGGCGGAGCCTTCGCAAGCTGGAGGAGTCGCACAACCATGTACGAAATCTGCTGCTTATCGGCTCGACCATAACCGACAACCGCGGACTTGATCTGCGCCGGGCTGTAGGATTCGACAGGCAGGTCGAGCTCGCCAAGCACAGCCAGGATCACCCCCCGGCTTTCGGCGAGTGCGAGACCGGTTTTCGGATTGAGACCGGAGAAAGAGGACTCCACGGCGGCGCAATCCGGTGAAAGTTTTCCAGCGGTCTCCGCCAGTCGCCGCTGCAAGTCGGCGAGCCGTTGGTGCCTGTGCTCCCCGCGCGGGCGGATGACGCCGAAACGTTCGAGTCGGTATCGATTTCCTTCGCTCACGACCAGTGCCCAGCCGGTGGCCCTGGATCCGGGGTCGATGCCAAGGACACGCACAGCCATGCCGAACCGCTATCAACCTTCGGTCAGGAGCTCGTCGTCGACATCGAAATTGGCCCACACATTCTGTACGTCGTCGTGGTCGTCGAACGCTTCCATCAGACGAATCATCTGTTGGGCAGGCTTCCCTTCGAGGCGGGTGGTGCTTGAAGGCTCCATTTCCATCTGTGCGGCTTCGATGACGAGCTTTTTGTTGGCGGCTTCCAGGCTGTCCTTGACGCTGTGTAGCTCGTCGGGTGAGGTGTAGATCCGATAGTAGTCCTGATCCTCCGTGTCGAGATCTTCGGCTCCGGCTTCCAGCGCGAGTTCCATGATTTCGTCCTCGTCGATCTCATCCGATCGAGGGACCAGGAGCAAACCCTTGCGCGCAAACAGCCACGAGACGCAACCGTTCTCGCCGAGATTTCCGCCGTGCTTCGAAAAGAGGTGGCGAATCTCGGGCGTCGTGCGATTGCGGTTGTCGGTCAGAATCTCCAGCATCACGGCGACTCCTCCGGGCCCGTAACCCTCGAAGCTGACCTCCTCATACGCCACCCCGTCGAGATCACCGGTGCCACGGTCTATCGCCCGTTTGATGTTGTCCGCAGGCATATTGGCAGCCTTCGCTGCGGCCACGCCAGCGCGAAGCCTGGGATTGCTCTCAGGATCGCCTCCACCCTCGCGAGCGGCGACGGTGATCTCGCGAATGATCTTGGTGAAGAGCTTGCCGCGCTTGGCGTCAGCTCGCCCCTTTTTGTGCTTGATCGTGCTCCATTTGTTGTGACCCGACATTACGCCTCCCCGTCCTCCCGCGGCACCAAATGGTCGAAACGAACAGAAGGAATCGCATTATAGCGCCCTGCCGTTGATACTCTGAGGAGTCGGAGCCGGGCAGGTGAAATCCACCAACTATAGAGGCGCTGAGGCGGAGGATGAGACACGGCCGTCCACGGTTGACTTTGCAACCCTGTGACAGATAATGAGGTCAGGGCTCTTCGACCAGCGAAGAGATCGAGGGCGGATCATTGAGCACGAAAATTCTCCTTGTCGAATACGACCCGCGCAGCGTGGAGCACGTGAAGACGGCTCTCGCCGGTCCCGAATTTCTCCTCGAAATCGCGGACTCGACTGACGCTGCCGTCGATCGTTGTGCCAACTTCGAGCCCACAATTGTCATCATTACCTCGGTGCTCCCCAAGGTGAAGATCGAGGATGCGATCACGCAGCTTCGCGCCCGCGCGGGACTGCGCGCCACGCCGTTCCTCATTCTCATGTCCGGCTACCAGGGAGATAACCCGCGTGAGGACGCGGTTCGTTACGGTGCGCAGGACATACTCGAACGCCCGTTTGGCGCTGAAATTCTCCGCAATCGAGTCGAGAAGCTTGCCCTCGATGCGCCGAGCCCGGCGGCGACTCAGGCAATTCCGCAGGAAATGCTCGAAACTCTACGTCGCAACGCCGGACTTTCCAATGGCAAAGACGGGCCGATAACGTCCGACGATCTCTTCGGCGACATCCTGTCGGACATGGAAGGTGGCGAACGGCAGCCGGTCCAGCCACCCGCGGACGTGGTCCAGAAACGTTCCAAGCCTGCTCCTGAGATGCCCCCGAGGGCGGTCGAAGTCAAACCTCCGAAGCCGGCAGCGGCCGAAGAGAAACCAGCGGCGACCGAAGGAGGAAC
The DNA here is from genome assembly GCA_022340665.1 of Acidobacteriota bacterium. Lineage (NCBI taxonomy): Bacteria > Pseudomonadati > Acidobacteriota > Acidobacteriota bacterium. The sequence continues at coordinate 29,413 of JAJDNM010000010.1, forward strand.
AGGCAAGGCGTCTGATGTCGATGATGTGCTTGCTGAGATTCTGAAAGACGATACCCCAACGCCACCGCAAAGCACGCCGTCATCGGCGGACGAGGACGTGGACAAGCTGCTTTCCGAAACCTTGTCCGGCATGGATATCGCGGCGCTCAGGAAGGAGGCAGCCCCGCGTGCCGCCGATTCGAAGCGGCCGCCGAAGCCCGAATCTCCACCTAAACTGGCCACTCCACCCACTGCGAAACCCTCGGGTTCCGCCCCAGAGCCAACCCCCGTGGCCCCCAAGAAGGTAGCCCGGGGAGCGGAGACCCCTGCGAAACCGCCAGCTGCGGACGCGCCCCCCCGGGTTGAGGAGGAGACTCCGGTCACGCCAAGACCGTCCCCTTCCCCTGAGGGTTCGGCGCCGTTGGGTAGGGAGTTTGGCCAATACGTCATCGAGGAGCACATTGCCACCGGCGGCATGGCGGATGTCTACAAAGCCCGCATGATGGGCATGGAGGGGTTCCAAAAGACTGTCGCCATCAAGAGAATCCTATCCAGCCTCACTGATAGCGATGAATTCGTCCGGATGTTCATTGATGAGGCGAAACTGGCCGCCCAACTCAACCACAACAACATCATTCACATCTACGATCTCGGCAAGATCGACCGGTCGCATTACATCGCGATGGAGTATATCGATGGCCGGGATCTTCGATCGATCCTCGAGGAATGCCGCAAGCGCGGCGTGAGGATGCCGATCGAGCTTGCAATTTATATCACCGACTTGCTGGCATCCGCCCTCGAATACGCCCACAAGAAGCACGATTTCGAGGACCGGGCTTTAGGCCTTGTCCACAGGGACGTCTCGCCGCAAAACGTGCTCATCTCGTACGACGGCGATGTGAAGCTCTGCGATTTCGGCATCGCCAAAGCGGCGACCAAGGCAACCCAGACCAGGGCCGGAGCCCTCAAGGGCAAGCTACAGTACATGTCACCCGAGCAGGCCTGGGGTAAGGACATCGATCACCGGTCGGACATCTTTTCGCTCGGCCTTGTTCTCTACGAAATGCTCACCAGCGAGCAGGTTTTCACCGGCACCTCCGAGCTTTCGGTCCTCGAGCAGGTGCGAGATCCAATCATCACCGCACCGTCGATGAAGAACGCTGAGGTCGACGCGGAGATCGACCGGATCGTGTTCCTGGCCCTCAACGCCGAACGTGACGATCGCTATCAATCGGCGGAAGATCTGAAGCGAGATCTCGAAAAACTCGTGCGCAACAGGGGGTGGTCGGCAGATTGCTCTACCCTCGTAGCGTTTCTGAGGAGCATCGATGCGGACGCTGCGGCCGCGGCAACCAGCGATGCCGCATCTCCCGAGCCCGAGCTCACGACTCCGCCTCCGGAATCTCAACAACCGCCTCCTCCCTCCGAACCACCTACTGGCGGCGGCGCAGAGACACCGCCCCCGATCGAGCCTGATGATGCTTCCCATGGTGACGATGGCTTCGCCCACATGCCGACAGATGCCAAGCCAGCGGTGGATGAGGTCGGCCTCGGATTCGAAGATTCCGGGATCGTAATCCAGCCCACCAGGTCTGACTCCGACGGGAAACGCGTGTGGGGAATCCTCGGAGCCATCGCTCTGGTGTTGGTTCTTGCAGGTGCCGGATGGTGGTGGTTCTTCGGCCGCGAGGGATCAGATTCGAGGGCGACTCGGGGGGCTGTGCCGATCGGTTCGTTGCCAACAGAAACACCCTCTCCGGTACCGACGACCGGATTGATGTCGGAGGAGGAAATGATCAACCGCGCTCGCGAAGTGGCGGCCGAGGAAATTACCAGGCAGGAAGAGGCACTTCGCGAGCGCATCGAAGAGGAGTTCCCGACTCCGACCCCTGTACCACCGACTCCGACCCCTACCGAAACACCGACCGAGGTGCCAACGGAGACCCCGACCCCGGCGCCGACCGACACGCCTACCCGCGTACCGGCGACGGCGACACCAACGCCGATTCCGCCTACAGCAACGCCCTCGGTTCGCGAGGGCGACATCGTTGTTCAGGGTCCGGGGGTTGTTCCACCTGTCGTGATCTATCAAGAGTCACCCTCGTATCCCGCCATGGCGGAAAGGGCGCGAGCCGAGGGGTTGGTCGAGGTCGAGGCGCTGGTCGGAATCAACGGGTCTGTCGAAGAGGTTCGAATCACCAGAGTAGAAGGACGAAACCTTGGTTTCGAGGATGCGACTGAAGAGGCCGTGATGAACTGGCGATACAGGCCTGCGACCAGCGACGGCGTCCGAGTTCGCATGTGGGTGACGATTCGGGTACCGTTCAGAATCCAGCAATAAAGGGAGGGGACATGTCAGAACTGACAGATGCCCAAAGAAAGTTTTACGAAGATGCGCTCGAGCAGACGAAGACGGAAATTCAGGACCTCGAGGGTCAAATCCAGGTTGAACTCGGGAAAGTGAAGGAAAAAATCTCTGATTTGCAGAGTGCTCAGAAGGCCGCAAGGCAGATGTACGATGCCGCCTGCCAGCGTCTCGGAATTCCGAACGATCTAGAAAATCCCGAGTCCGGGGGCTGATAGGCTGCACGTCACGAAGTTGAGCACCGCCACCGTCGGGGTGCGGAAGCCAAGAGGGTATACAATTACCAGTCGCTCATGACGGGTCAGCGCATGAGTGTTCTTTCTTGGGGGGGCGGAGCGTTTGATGGCCAACAGCAAGAGTAGATCCCAGGGTTTGTGGGTCAAGTGCTCCGATTGTGGGGAAATTCTGTATCACCGCGAGGTGACCAACAATTTCCACGTCTGTCCTCGCTGTGGATATCACTTCAGGATTTCTGCCGATCTCCGGCTTGGAATGCTCTTCGACAACGGGAAGTACAAGCGCCTCTTCGGCAAGATTCGCTCGTCGGACCCGCTCGGATTCGTGGACTCCAAGCCCTATCCGGACCGGCTCAAGGTCTATAACAAAAAGTTCGCCGGATCGGATGCGGTGGTTATCGCACAGGGCGAGATACACAAGGTCCCTGCAATCGTTGCCGCCATGGAGTACGGATTCATGGGTGGATCGATGGGTTCAGCGGTGGGAGAAAAGCTGACCCGGGCTATCGAACGTTGCATCGACCGCAAGCTGCCACTCATCATCGTGTCTTGCTCGGGTGGAGCGAGGATGCAAGAGGGCATCCTGTCCTTGATGCAACTCGGGAAGGTGTCGGCCGCTCTCGCCCGTCTGCGGGAGAAGCGGCTCCCGTATGTATCGATCCTCACCGACCCCACCACCGGAGGGGTGACTGCGAGCTTCGCGATGTTGGGCGACCTGAATATTGCGGAACCAGGCGCCCTTATCGGATTTGCCGGCCCGCGGGTCATCGAACAGACGATCCGCCAGACCCTGCCCGAGGGTTTCCAGAGATCGGAGTTTCTACTCGAGCATGGCATGCTGGACATGGTTGTTCCGCGGCCTGAACTCAAGGGCACTGTCTCTCGATGTCTATCGATGCTGCGCTGAAGCTCAGAGGCCGCCCGGCCGGCCGGATCAGACCACAACTCGACGGCTTGAGGCGGGTTCTGCGGGAGATGGGCAACCCACAACGCGATTTTTCTTCAATCCTGGTGGTTGGCACCAACGGCAAGGGCTCCACGGCGGCGATGCTGGAAGCGATTCTGCGGGCGCACGAACTCGACACCGGGCTCTTCACCTCGCCGCACCTCGTGCGGATAGAAGAGAGGATCCGGCTCAACGGTCGACCGATCGAGGAGTCGATGCTCTCTCGGGAACTCGCGCGCCTGGACGATTATCCGGAGCTTACCTATTTCGAAGCGCTCACCGCAGCAGCCTTTGCGATATTCGCGGATGCCGGCGTCGATGTAGCCGTTCTCGAAGCCGGAATGGGAGGTTCTTGGGATGCCACTCGCCTGGCGGAAAGCGGGATCGCGGGTATCACCAACGTTGGCACGGACCACGGCAAATGGCTGGGTCGAGAGCCCTCCACCATCGCTCGTGACAAAGGGCGGGCGCTGGCCGCCGCAGGGCGTTCGGTGATCGGGCCCGGAGTGGATAGGGCCCTTGTTGCCGAGCTTGACGCGCCGCACGCGGTCGCCGCCGAAACCATCGTTCAATCCGACAACCACAGCCCGGGGCTGCTCAGGTTGAAATGGGGTCGGCTCGCGCTGGATGTTCGCCCATCGCTCTCCGGGAGATTTCAGGTCGATAATCTCCGGCTCGCCGTAGCGCTCGCGATCGAGGCAGAAAAAGCCGGCTTCGTGGACCTCGACGCTGACCGCATGCGGTCAGCGCTGGAGGCGGTGGACTGGCCCGGCCGTCTCAGTAGGCACCGGGTCGCGGGACGCGAAATCCTGATTGACTGCGCACACAACCTTGAGGCCGCCGAAGCCCTCGCACAGCACCTCGGCACCCTCAACATGCGATACAATCTCCTCTTCTCCTGCCTCGACGACAAGCCGGTGGCCGAGATGGCGGAAGTGTTAAGGCCGCAGGTTGGCGACGTCGCTGTGTATCGCCTTGACGATGACCGTGCGATGTCGGTCGAAGGTCTCGTGGCGGCGTTCCCGGAAGCCGTTGTCGCAGCCGACGCGTTTTCTGCCCTCGATCTCCTGCGTGATCCGGTGATGGCCGCTGGCAGCATGCGCGTCGCCGGCGACCTCCTCGCCGATGCGAATTCGGTGGCCCGCTCATGAGCCGGTTGTTCGTGCGCCGCCGTCGGCAGCTCCAGGCCGATGAGGAGAATCGATTGTCCCTCTTCGCCATTCGCTCATCGGAGTCGACTCGACGGCGCCCGGTAGAAGAGGACCCAGCGGATATCCGGCTCGAGTTCCAACGTGATCGTGACCGGATTCTCCACGCGCGCTCCTTTCGGCGGCTCAAGCACAAGACCCAGGTCTTCGTACCCCATGTCGGCGATCATCCGCGAACCCGGCTGACCCACACCCTGGAGGTTGGCCAATTGGCGCGCACCATCGCGCGTTCGCTCGGCCTCAACGAGGACCTCGCGGAAGCGGTTGCGATTGGGCACGATCTGGGTCACACCGCCTTCGGTCACACCGGCGAGACCGTTCTCGACGAGATCCTCCGTGGTGGAAACCCCGAAGTGAAGCTACCCGAGGCTGTGGTGGCGGAAGTCGGCAGGTTCAAACACAACTACCAATCGTTGCGAGTCGTCGACCTTCTCGAGCGACGATACGATTCACCGGGGTTGAATCTCACTGACCAGGTCAGGGAGGCGATCCTCAAACACACCACCTGGAAGGTGGACTACCATTTTCCGCTGCCCGACCGTGAAGGCCTTTTCCTGAATCAGCCGTGCCACCTTGAGGGGCAGGCGGTGGCGATTGCTGACGAGATCGCCCAGCAGACCCACGATCTCGAGGACGGCCTGCGCGCGCGATCGGTAGAGCTGGAAACGGTCGAGGAGTTGGCTGCTGCACAACGGGTGATCGAGACAATCGGCTCTGATCGCTACTACGGCGAACGGAACTGGATTCGCCAGAATACCCTCGTGCGGGGCCTCATCCAGCTCTTCATCTCGGATGTCGTGGCCGCATCGGCCGAGCGGATTCGAGGTTTTCTCGAGCAGCACGAGATCGGTGATCACGCCGACTTCGTCAGACTTTCCCGTGCGGTGTCGCAGACTGCGGTGTGGATGTCGCCCGAGATCGCCGAGCTCTTTGACGAGCTCAAGAGCTTCATCTATGCCCGGATCATCAACCAGGGACCGGTCAGCCGCCAGGACTGGCGGGCGCGAAAGGTGCTGACCGCCCTTTTCGGAACCTACTGGACGGCACCGGCCACTTTGCCCGACTACCTCCTACGGCGTGCGGCCGAGGAGTGTGCCCTGCCGTACCTGCGAGACCTTCCCCTGAAGAGAATTGCGGGAACTGTTGCCGAGCGCTACCATTCGAGTTCCGGGTTCGCGCGGCTCATCGTGGATCATCTCGCGGGGATGAGCGACCGTTTTGCCCTCGAGGAGTATCGCAGGCTGCAGCTGCCGTCACCGGAGCAGGACCTGACTACGATCTGAGGGGGTTCAATGATAGTTATCGCCTCCGACCACGCGGGAGTCGATCTGAAAGCGCGGCTCATCGAGCTCATCGGCGAGGCCGGACACGAAATCCAAGATTTCGGCCCCGCCGCTACCGGCTCGGTTGACTATCCCGACTACGCGCACGCCGTGGCCGAAGCCGTGGCCGATGGTCGAGCCGATCGCGGAATCCTCATCTGCGGTACCGGGATCGGCATGAGCCTGGCCGCAAACCGGCATCCTCGGATTCGGGCGGCACTGTGCCACGATGCCTTGACCGCCGAAATGGCGCGTCTTCATAACGACGCCAACGTGCTATGCGTCGGCGCACGGACCACGGGTGAGGCCGTAGTCGAGCAGATCGTGCGCATCTTCCTCACAACCGCCTTCGAGGGCGGTCGCCACCAGCGGCGGGTCGAGAAGATCGAACGGGAGGATCAATGACCGATAGCTTCAGGGAACGGTTCTTCGCTCTCCACAATCAAGCCGTGATGGCATCGGATCCAGTAGTGGCGCAAGCGCTCGAGGACGAACGGCGGCGCCAGAACGAAGGTCTCGAGCTGATCGCGTCAGAGAACTTCGTGTCGCCGGCAGTGCTGGCGGCGATGGGCTCGGTGATGACCAACAAGTACGCCGAGGGCTATCCCGGTCGTCGCTATTACGGCGGCTGCCAGTATGTGGACGTCGGCGAGGATCTGGCCCGCGAACGGGTGAAGGAGCTTTTCGGTGCCGAGCACGCCAACGTGCAGCCTCACTCGGGGGCTCAGGCCAACATGGGCGTCTACCTGGCGGTGATGCAACCCGGGGACACCATGCTTGGCATGGACCTCACTCACGGTGGTCACCTCACCCACGGCCACCCTCTGAACTACTCGGGCAAGGAGTTCGAGGTCGTAGCCTATGGGGTGGACAGGGAGACCGAGACCATCGATTACGATCGCCTGCGCGAACTCGCTATCGAACACAAGCCCAAGCTCATTGTCTGTGGGGCCTCCGCCTATCCCCGGACGATCGATTTTGAACGTCTCCGCGCTATCGCCGACGAAGCCGGTGCCTTGCTGATGGCGGACATCGCCCATATCGCCGGGCTCATCGCCGCCGGCCTCCACCCCTCACCCGTGCCCCACTGTCAGTTCGTCACCTCGACCACCCACAAGACCTTGCGCGGGCCGAGGGGCGGGATCATCCTGTGCACGTCTGAGTGGGCGGAGGCGATCGACAAGGCGGTTTTCCCGGGAGTTCAAGGCGGCCCCTTGATGCACGTGATTGCGGCCAAGGCGGTGGCGTTTGCCGAGGCCCTCCAGCCGGAATGGATGGAATACCAACGGCAAGTCATCGAGAACGCGGCGGCGCTGTGTGAGGCGGTGAAGAAGCGCGGCTGGCGAATCGTCTCGGGCGGCACCGACAACCACCTCTTCCTCATCGATCTCGGCGCCGACTTCATCTCCGGTAAGAAGGCCGAGCGATGGCTCGGGCTAGCCGACATCACGGTCAACAAGAACACCGTACCCTTCGACACACGCAAGCCCTACATTGCGTCCGGGCTGCGCATCGGTACCCCGGCAGTCACGACCAGAGGCATGGGACTGGCCGATATGGAGACGATCGCCGAGTTGATCGATCGGGTCTTGCGGTCCGACGAGGACAAGGAGGACGAGACCAAAATGGCCGCCTTCACGGCCGCAATGGAGGCGGTCAAGGCCGAAGTCCACGCCCTGACCGCCAAGTTCCCGTTGTACTAGGAATCCAGAATTCCGAATTGGAGGCGAACGTGAAGAGCTTCGACGAGATTCTCGACTTCGCCATCGCTAACGAGCAGAAGGCGCACGATCTCTATGTTGAAATTGCCGAGCAGTCCCGCCGGCCCGGCATGCGCAAGGCCCTCATGGAATTCGCCGCCGAGGAGATCAAGCACCGGGAGAAGCTCGAAGCCGTCAAGGCTGGAGAGCGCCCGCACCTTAGCGTCGAGAAGGTGGAGACCCTTGGCATCGCCGAGCGCCTGATCGAGATCGAACCGGGATCCGGAATGAACTATCAGGGCGCCCTGCTTTTTGCCATGAAGGCAGAACAGCACGCTTACGAGCTTTACACCGGGCTCGCCAATGCGACCGACGACCCGGCTCTGCGCGAACTCTTCAATGGCTTGGCGCAGGAGGAGCTCAAGCACAAGCTGCACTTCGAGCGCGAGTACGATGAGGTGGTACTCGAAGGCATTTAGCCCGCATGAGAGACTTGATGAATGATGCGAGCTAATTCCCCGCTCGCCTTTCCCCCAACCAGACCTCGAACTCGTCCGCGTGCCTGACGTTGAGAACCTGTTGGCGGGGTACCTCCGCACGCATGGCGATGGCGGCCGCGAAACCGTCGAACTCAAGGTGAGGAACAGCGTGGGCGTCGGAGGCGAGGAGAATTTCACAGCCGGAATCGACCGCAAGTCGGGCGAGGTCGGGGTCGAGATCCTGCCGCCGTGGGAAGCCGTTGATCTCGACCGCGACGCCAGCGTCGGCGCAGGCAGAGAAGACAGTCTCCCATCGCGCTCTGAGACCTGGGCGGTGGTGAAAGTGTCGGCCCCGAGGGTGGGCGAGGATGTGGACCTCGGGCGTGCTCACGGCGCGCACGAGGCGTTCGGTCTGGTCACGATCAATGTCGAAGTTGCTGTGAACGGCGGCGACGACGCATTCGACCTCGAGGCGCTCAACCTTGGGGACGTCGAGGGTGCCGTCTTCAAGGATCTCGACCTCTAGGCCCTGGAAGATCCGGTGATCTTCTCCTCGTTGGTCGTTCCAAGTCTCGACCCGGCGCTGCTGCAGTCGAACGCCGTCCCGGTCGAGACCAGAGGCCACCTCGAGGCCGCGCGAGTGGTCCGTGACCATCGACCAGGCATAACCGCGACGGACGCACGCACGGGCCATGGTCTCGAGTGACGCCTTGCCGTCGGAGTGTCGGGTATGCCAGTGGCAGGCTCCGCGCATTCGTTGGGGGTGGAGATCCATCGGACCTGCGCGAAGCGTTTCGGTCATCTCGACGCGGCTCAGATATCCCTGCCGGGTGTTGCGCCGGCGTGGGGGCTGGTTACCTCGAAGGCGCTCGACTGCGGCGTGAACAGCATCTTCGCCTCGACACGCCAGGAGCTGCTGGATCAACGGTTGAAGCCAGCTGGGAGTGTCGCGCCGAAGGTCATGCTCGGCATCGTTCGGGTTGTCGAGGGCGGAATACCCGGCGCGCAGCAGTGCCAGGCGCCGGTCTCCGGGCGGTTCCGACTCGGCGAGGGCAAAGAGAGCCTCCGCCAAGGCACCGTTGGCGATCCTCATTTTCGATCCCACTTGCGAAGGTGAACTCCCAGGTGCGGTTTTTTGTTTTTGACATCGAGGCACGGTTGCTGAGCCCAAAGACCTGAGACTATCCTCCAGCAGCGGATTCAGCGACGGTGTCCCAGATGCGACGGCCCTCATCATATTCGGAGATCTCGCCGGTATGCAGATCGTACAGCCACGCGTGGATCGCAAGATCCCCCGATTGCTCGCGGTCGACCACGCACGGGTAGGTCCGGAGATTCTCCAACTGCATGAGCACGTTCGTTTTGATCGTCTCGATGTACAGATCGGCCTCAGAAGCATGTGATCTGAGGACTCGCTCGCGCGCGGGCAGGGCGAGTTTGAGCCAGGCGGCGATGTGCGGCTCGCTGTCCGGTTCGGACGGTGCTTCAAGGGCCTTGATGCCGCCGCAGTCGGTGTGACCGCAGACGACAATGTGGTGTACGTCAAGGTGAATCACCGCGTACTCCACGGCCGCACCGGTTGCGCAGGCGTTTGAGCCGGCCGGGGGCACCACGTTGGCAATATTGCGCAGGATAAAGAGTTCGCCAGGATCGGCACCGGTGATCATCTCTGGCACCACCCGAGAGTCCGAGCATCCGATCCACAAGACCTTTGGATCCTGTCCTTCTTCAGCGAGCTTTTCGAAGACCTCGTGGTGGGAGTCGAACTTCTCCCTGAATTTCTGATATCCAGTCATCAGCTTCGAAGTCGGCAATTCATTCCCTCCAATCTCTGCCGTTTGTTGGCCCCTCCGTTGGCGGATCAGGGCGTGGCGATCGTTACCTCCATACCCATCACGGGCCAGATGAAGATGACGAAAGCCGTGATCACTACCATCAGCAATAAACTGGCGGGAATCCCCGCCTTGAAAAATTCACCGGATGTGAACTGCTTGCTTTCATAGGCGATGGCGTTAGGTGCGGCGCCGACAAGGAGCAAGAATGGCATTCCGGCTGCAACCAGAGATCCGAAGAGAATGACCTCCCCACCGACTCCCAGATAGGGTGCGACTTTGAGTGCCACCGGAAGGCAGATGGCGATTGCGGCGACGTTCATGATCAAGTTTGTCATCATCAGTACAAAGAAGGTCATACCGAGGATGAAAACCAGGGGCGGTGCAGTCTTGAGTAAGGAAACGGTGTTGATCGCCAGCCAGTCAGCGGCGCCGGTCAACACCAAGCAGTAGCCGAGGCTCATCGCGCCTCCGAATAGCAGAATGATATTCCAAGGCACATTTTCGAGATCGCCAATGTCGAGGATCTTGAGGACAAAAAAAAGCACTGTTGCGAGCAGAATCACCCCGCTCTTATCGACGTTTTTCAGTGCCGGAATGAACGACCGCAGGCTCATGATCGACACCGCCCCGACCACGATGACCGCAGCCTGGATCTCCTTCGGGGTGATCGGACCGAGGTGGGTGTAGAGGTCCCTCGCGCGTTCACGGAGTCCCGGGATGGACGCCCGTTCGGGCGTGTAGTAGACCATGAAGAAGGCCCAGAGGACGAACACCATCGTCCATCCGATCGGGAACATGTACCAGGTGAGGCCGAAAAAGGTCACATCCTGACCGGAGATCTCATTGTAAAAGCCGAGCGCCACCGCGCCGCGGGCCGCACCAAGCAGGGTGACGATACTGCCTGCACCGGCAACGTACGCCATGCCAATGAAGAGTCCTTTGCCGAAATTCGTTGGCTCGTCGCCCTCTTCATAGAGCCTGTAGATCGCCACTAACAACGGGAAGATCGTAGCTGCAACCGCCGTATGGGCCATCACGTGGGTGAGGGCGGCGGTCATGATGAAACAACCGAGGTAGATGCGACTGGTTTTCTCGCCTACCAGAACGAGCATCTTGTAAGCCAACCGCTTCGTCAAACCGGTCTTTGTGAACACCATGCCGATGACGATCGACCCGAAGATGAACCAGACCGAGGGGTGCATGAACTCCTTGAAGGCGAGTTCGCCGCCGCGAACGGGATCGTCGCTGCCGACCAGCATGACGTCCGGTCGGATCAGGAAGAGCACCTGAACGACCGCAATCGTGATACTGGTGATGCCGATCGGGACGACCTCGAAAACCCACCACACTGCGGCTAAGAGGAACAGACCGAGCGCTGCCTTGCCCTGAGAACTCAGTTCGAAGGCTTCCCCCATCGGGTCGATCGCATCCGGCCACGGCGGCGACAGATAGACGGTCAAAAACAGCGAGATCCCGAGCAGAATGAAAAAGAGCCGTTTCCAGTCGACTGGCGTCTCCGCTCGTTTGCGAAATCGGATGGTCCAGCGTCGACGGGACATGGAGTTGGTGTCGGGGGCGGATGCCGGCGTTGTTTCAGGCATCGGTGCCGTCCTCGCCGCTGCTTGCCTCGGCAGGCTGTCCGTACTCCATGATGAACTGCGCGGCGATGTCAAAAATGTTGGTCATCAAGATCACGCCCGCAACCTTCTCACCGTCGAGGACCGGCACCAGGTCGACCCCGTGGTGGAGCATGGTTGAAATGACTGTCGACAGCGTGTCGTCGACCTGGACAGTGCCTTTGATCGGCACCATGACCGATGAGATCGGCTTGGTCGACGCTTCGATGGCAGACCGCGAAAACAGGGAGGTCCATCGGATGGCGAGCTCGCTCGGCATGGAGCCCCCGAAGGGGACCAGCTCCTTGATGTGCGCCTCTATTTCACGGTCATCTCGGAGGTGAGGGATCAGGCCTTTGAAGAGCTCTCGTCGGCTGACGATGCCAACCAGTCGATCGTTGTCGTCCAAAACCAGGACGTAGCGCGGCAACATGATGTAGCCGTCCTGCAGCTTGACCGCCGATGCGCTAAGAGCGACGATCGCCTCGCGGATCGTACAGCTCAACTGACAGTGCGGATACCTCTCGGGCGGCAACATGACGTCGCTCGCCTTGGCGTCTCGTGATGACAGTGCGAAATCCGGATCGAGCCGAACATCGATGGGTGCCACACTGCCGTGATCCGTGGTGATCTTCTCGACGCCTTGGATTTGGCTGATGAATTCAATCAGCTCCTGTTCAGCCGCAACGAAAGACTTTCCTCCGGTCAGTATGACCTCGGAGTTCCGAACCTCGACCTGAGCGATCTCGGGTGTGTACGGCGAATTGAAAAAGAGCTCCGCCTTGATCTTGCGTTCGAGGGCGAAGTCTTTGTAGTCCTGAATACACTGGGGAGTCGGCTGGTAGTCGTCACCTTGCATGATTTCAGCGATCATCGCCGCCGCATGGTCGATGCTGAGGTTTTCGAGGTTGACAACGAGGTCGTAGAGATCGGAGTCGTTGATGTCGGCGTGGAAGATCTGCTGACCCCATCGTGCACGGTACTCGTCGGTATCTCTGATGTAACGTTTCGCCTCATCCTCATTGAGACCGAGACGCTGCATGCACGTATCGATCCGAAACTCCATGGGCGCGACAATCCGCACCTTGAACGCGTTGCACAGGTCGGCGAAGAGAAACTGTCCGGCAAGGCCGTGGTAAATGCCATCGCCTTCCGGGAGGAGTTCGGTCACCGTCGCCTGGGTGGCAAGGAGGTAACGCGTCTTACGGTGGGTGAATCGCTGGAAGAAGTTGGCCGGAAGGTAGAGACCTCGGAAGAGCTCTTGTTCGGTCATCCGATACGTCTGTGCTGCAGCCGAGGATACGTCCTCTTGGCTCAGCACCTTCCAGCCGAGGCGTTCGTGGAGCTCGTCTGCGAGAAGAGCGCCACCGCTGCAGGATCCGCGTGAAATGGTGATGATGGGCACGGTTGAACCCCCGTTACTCACTCGTCGGTGGCAGACCGGTAGTTGGGACAGTGTACGCTCGAGTAGTATTCGGCGAGCCCGATGGGTCGTTTGCGGTCGTCCGTTTGGCGGTCACATCCCACCTCGCGTCGCGTTCGCGACACGACATCGCCATTGGGGCGTGCGGATCAACGGTATGAATTAACACCGCCTCGTGTCGGAGGGACGACCCGTTCATGATCCGGAATCGGGTCATCCACGGCACCGGGGCCGAAAGAAAAATTCGCAAGAAGCGTGCCACGACATGGTTCAATACCGAACCACGCAACCCATTGATTTTGAGACGTTTTCCCGGTGGGTTGGCAACGTTCGACACGAGCATCACAGGGTAGGCGATGTTACTCTCGCGTAACAATCGCAGGGTCCAGAAGGCCGTCTATAGGCGCGGTCGTTATCGATGACGAGGCGGCACTCTCACTGGAAAAGGCCAAGGACCAGATGACCCCGTTGGCGTCGACAGCCATAGATGTGGACCGTGTTCGGTTCAGCATCCGGCGGGCGATCTTGCCCTGGCTCTAGATCACCGCGGTAAACACGCCCACCAAGCTGTCGCGGGGCAAATATTCCGATCAGTATCTATCGAGATACCGCTCGAGCTCCCAGTCGTGGATCTCTTTGATGTACTCCGACCACTCCGTTCGCTTGTTGAAGAGGAAGTGCTTGAAGATGTGGTCGCCCAAAGCTTCGCGGAGCATCGTGTCCTTTTCAAGGAAATCGAGCGCCTCGTCGAGGCTTGCCGGGAGCTGGTGGATCTTGAGACGTTTCTTCTCTCGCATACTCATGTCGAAGATGTTGCGGTTGACGGGCTCGCCGCAATCGAGTTCGCGTTCGATGCCGTCGAGCCCGGACGCGAGCATCGCGGCGAAGGCGAGATATGGATTGCACGCCGGGTCCGGAATCCTCACCTCGCAGCGCGTGCCGACCCCGCGGCGGGCGGGAACTCGGACCATCGGTGAGCGATTCTTCTCAGACCACGCCACGTTGACCGGGGCCTCGTACCCGGGCACCAGTCGCTTGTACGAATTCACCAGAGGGTTGGTCAGGGCGACGAACGCGCGAGCGTGAGCGAGGAGGCCACCAATGTATGCACGCCCGACCTTCGAAAGCTGCCACGGGCCGTCCGCATCGTAGAACGCGTTCTCGCCGTCCGCGGTGAACAGAGACTGGTGAGTGTGCATGCCGGAGCCGTTGACCCCGGCCAATGGCTTGGGCATGAAGGTAGCATGGAGGCCGTGCATGAGCGCGACCTTCTTGACAACGAAGCGAAAGGTGATGACAGCGTCGGCTGTGGCGACCGCCTCGCCGTACTTGAAATCGATTTCGTGTTGGCCGGGGGCAACCTCGTGATGGGCGGCTTCTACTTCGAGATCCATCGCTTCCAGCACCAGCGTAATGTCTCGTCTCGCTTCCTCGCCAAGGTCGCGAGGGCTGAGATCGAAGTAACCGCCGGAGTCGTGCGTCGCCGCGATTGCCTCGCCGTTCAAGTCGCGCTGAAAGAGGAAGAACTCGGCCTCGGGACCGGCCATCATGGTGTAACCCATTTTTTCGGCCTTGGCGACAACGCGTTTCAGCACGCCGCGCGGACAGCCAATGAAGGGAGTTCCGTCGGGGTTCGCGATATCGCAGACCAGGCGGCCGACTTTGCCCTGTCCGGCGTCCCACGGGAAGATCTGGAATGTTTTGAGGTCGGGGACCAAAAGCATGTCCGACTCTTCGATTCGCGTGAAGCCTTCGATGGAGGAGCCGTCGAACATGATCTGACCATCGAGGGCCTTTTCGAACTGGCTTTCAGGGACCTCGACGTTCTTGATGATGCCGTCGATATCGGTGAACTGGAGCCGAAGAAAGTGGACATTCTCTTCCTTGGCCTGGGCGAGGATTTCGGCAGTTAATTTTGGCACAGTGTTGCCTCCAAGCATGTCGTTCGGGAGATTTTGGTTTTGAAATTGCGAAAAGTCAAGAGATTTTTTGCAGAATGTATAGAATTTTTGAGTCAAAATGCACATACGATGCGAATGCATCTCAATCCTTTTGTGTTCGGGGGGAACGTGGCATCGGTCGTGCACAGGCGGACGTTATACTGACCAGCGGAGGCAAGAATGGGTGACGCACCGAATCGTGAGGATGCGTGGGCGCTGCTCACCGAGTACACCGACAATCCCAGCCTGATCAAACATGCACTTTGCGTGGAAGCCGCGATGCGGGCCTACGCCCGGTCCTTCGGCGAGGACGAGGAAATGTGGGGCGTGATCGGGCTCATCCACGATTTCGACTATCAACAGAACCCGACCGAGGACACTCACCTCCACGTCGGCACGGCGATCCTCCGTGATCGCGGCTGGCCGGAAGATTGGGTGCGAATCGTCGCTTCGCACGCGGATTACATGGGTGTGCCACGAGAAAGCAAAGCCGCGAAGGCCCTGTTCGCGGTCGATGAGCTGTCAGGCTTTCTGACCGCTTGTGCGCTCGTGCGACCTGACAAGGCGATCGCCGAGGTCAAGGTGAAGTCGGTCAAGAAGAAGCTCAAAGACAAGGCATTCGCCCGTGGCGTCAACCGCGATGACGTCCGAAACGGCGCTGAGGAGTTGGGCGTCGAGCTCGGTGAACACATCGAGTTCGTGCGTGAAGCGATGGCGACGGTCGCCGATCAGCTGGAGCTTCCACCACCCGAATAGGATTGTCCGCCGTCCGCCCTGAACAACGAAGACACGAAGGTACAAAGTTGTTCACAAGGTGAATTTCCTTGTGTCCCCTAGGTGTCTTGGTGCGTTTGTGGTTGATGTGGGTTCGTCCGCCTGCTTGGAGGGAGACGTCGTTCAGGCAGGTTCGATGACTTCGAGGCCGCCCATGTACGGTCGCAGCACATCGGGAACGATGACCGAGCCGTCGGCCTGCTGGTAGTTCTCGAGCACGGCCACCATGGTTCGGCCGGCGGCGAGTCCGGAGCCATTGAGCGTATGGAGGTGTCGCGCCTTGCCGCCGTCGGACGGTCGATAGCGAATGTGCGCCCTTCGCGCCTGGAAGTCGGTGAAATTGCTGCAGGAGGAAATCTCGCGGTAGGTACTTACGGCGGGCAACCAGACCTCGACGTCGTAGGTCTTGGCGGCAGAAAACCCCAGGTCACCGCTTGCAAGGGTGACGACACGGTAGGGCAGGCCGAGGCCTTGGAGCACCGCTTCTGCGTGACCGGTGAGCTCCTCGAGCCGATCCCACGATTCCTCGGGGCGAACGAACTGGACGAGCTCGACTTTGTGAAACTGGTGCTGACGGATCAATCCCCTGACGTCACGACCATGCGAGCCCGCTTCGGCTCTGAAGCAGGGCGTGTATGCGCAGTACCGGATCGGCAATTCCGTCTCGTCGAGGGTTTCATCCCGATGGAGGTTGGTGAGTGGCACCTCGGCGGTCGGCACCAGGTAGAGGTCGAAATCCTCGACACGGAAAAGGTCTTCGGCAAACTTCGGAAGCTGGCCGGTGCCATGGAGAGATACGGAGTTGACCAGGTAGGGCGGGATAATTTCGGTGTAACGATGGGCGCCGATGTGGAGGTCGAGCATGTAAGAAATGAGGGCGCGTTCGAGCGCAGCGCCAGCCCCTCGCAGCACCGCAAAGCGACTCGAGGCAACCTTGGCCGCACGTTCGAAATCGATCAGACCGAGGTTCGGGCCGAGATCCCAGTGAGCCACGGGTTCGAAGTCGAAGCTCGGAGGCTTTCCCCAGCTCCTCTCAACCCGGTTGTCCGCCTCGTCCTCGCCGATCGGGACACTCTCGTGGAAGGTATTGGGGATCTGCAACTCGAGCCCGGTGAGTTCGTCTTCGAGCGCCCTTGCCCGCGTTTCGAGCTCTCTGATCTCGTCGCCCAGAATGGACATCTCGGTCTTCAAGGCCTCGGCGTCGTCCCGTCGTCCTTCTCGATAGAGTCCGCCGATCTCCTTCGAGCCGGTATTTCGTCGCGCCTTGAGCTCCTCGAGACGCACCAGCACCACGCGCCACGTGGCGTCGACCTCGAGGAGTCGGTCGAGAGGCGCTTCGGTGTGGCGCGCGGCAAGCATGGCGCGAACCAACTCGGGATTGCTTCGAAAGAGGTCACGGGCGAGCATCGTTATTTCTCCGGTCGAGACTATATCAGCCTGCGGGGAACGGGCGGGCAGAGGAATTGATGAATGAAGGCGAAGCCCGAATGCCCCTGAAACGCGTTCCGGACGGTTGTCGTGTGGGTGAGGAGTGATTCCGCGTCCTGGAATTCAACTACGTTTCGAACCGACGGGAACGTACACTTGGGTGCCTCGGCGGGTGCGAATGATCTGCTCGACAAACGCATCGAAGTCCGAGGGGTTGGTGACGAAGTCGATTTCGTCCGTGTTGACGACCAGCAGGGGCGTCTCGTGATAGTGGAAGAAGTAGTACGAGTAGGCTTCGCTCAACCGCTGCAAGTACTCCGGATCGATAGCGTGCTCGAAGTCACGACCTCGTTTGCTGATCCGCTCGAGGAGCACCTCGACCGAGGCTTGCATGTAGATCACCAGATCCGGTTTGGCAACTTCCTGCTCGAGCACCGGATAGAGCTTTTCGTAAACTCTCAGGTCGGTGTCGTCGAGGTTCAGGTAGGCGAAAATTCGGTCCTTCGGAAAGCTGTAATCGGCGAGCACGAGGCGTTGGAAGAGGTTCATCTGGGCGATTTCGCGCTGTTGCTGGAAGCGTGACAACAGGAAGTAGATCTGCACCTGGAAGGCGGCCCCCTCGCGACCTTCGTAGAACGCTGGCAGGAAGGGGTTGGTGATATCTTCAAGCACCATGACGCCCTCGAATCGGTCCGCCAAACGTTCGACGAGGGAGGTCTTTCCCACCCCGATCGGACCCTCGACCGCGACATGTCGGAAGGGGATCTTGTCCCGCGTCATGAAGTGCGTCCACTCATCGGGCTTCTGCGATATTAGCAGGGCCCGCGACAAGGTTTCTGATGCCCGGAGCTATGCGGAAATCAGCTTCGCTACCACGAAAAAGATGCACATCGCCATCGCGAGGGTGCCGTTGGCGGTGAAGAACGCGGCGTCGATCGATTGCAAATCGTCCGATCTGATGAGCCGATGCTGCCAGGCGAGCAGGAGGCCGGCCGACACGACCGCGAGCAGGCGCAGCATGCCGCCGCCAGCGGCCAGTGCGAACGCCAAAAATCCCACAAACGCGATGATATGAAAGGTTCGGGCCACGGTGATTGCTCGCTCGGCACCGAAGCGCGCTGGGAGCGAGTGGAGGTCGTGCTCGCGATCGAACACCTCGTCCTGAAGAGAATAGATGACATCGAAGCCGGCGACCCACAACGCCACCGCACCGGCGAGCACGAGAGCCGGCCAGTCAATCCTTCCGGTTTCGGCAATCCACGCTCCGATCGGTGCGATTCCGAGAGACAGCCCGAGCCACAGGTGGGAAGCTGCCGTGAAGCGCTTGGCGTAGGAGTAAACGAGTAGTACGGCCAGTGCCAGTGGCGCCAGGGCCAGACACAGCGGACCGAGCGCTGCCGCCGCAATCAGAAAAACAGCTGCGGACGCACCGGTGACGATCCATGCGAACTGTCGATCGAGCCGGCCCGCGGGCAGCGCGCGATTGACGGTTCGTGGGTTCTTGGAGTCGAAGTCATAATCCGCAAGCCGGTTGAAAGCCATCGCCGCGGTCCGCGCCGAGACCATCGCGACGAGAACCCATAACCAGGTCCGAGCCGACGGCCAGCCCGTGTCAGCAGCGCTGATGAGGGCGATGACTGCGAACGGAAGAGCAAAGATCGTGTGTTTGAACGCAATCATCTCCCCCGTTTCCCGCAAGCCGGCGACCCACGGCGATAGGCTGCGCTTCAACCCTGCCATCTCAAACCGACGTCCGCCGCGGGAATCGAGAGGAGGTCGAGGAGGCGTAAGCAGTAGTGATCCACGAAGAGCCGTAGCGCGGTCGCGTCATCCGGCTTGAGATAGAAGGCCGGCAGTGGTGGCACGATGTGGGCTCCGGCATTCGCGAGCTTCAGAAGGTTTTCGAGGAGAATCGACGACATCGGCGTTTCGCGGATACCCAGTAACAATGGCCACCGCTGTTTCAGTGCGACATCCGCCACGCGCTGAGCGAGGCCACGCGAGATCCCGTTGGCCAGCGAGCCCGCCATCCCGGCTGAACACGGAAGGACGATGACGCCGTGCAGCCGATGAGACCCGGAGGCGATCTGGGCAGCGAGATCCGAGTCCGCGTAAGGCCGGATCCTCGCGCGCAAGCCGTCGTCGAGCGGAAGACTTTCCCGGAATGCTCTTGCACTGGCCCACTCGGGACCGAGTTCGTGGGAGAGCACCTTTCCCGCTGCACCGGTGACAACGAGATGCAGCGCGTCGACCTCGCCGCCGGTCAGCGCGGCGATCGCGAACTGCTTCGCGAGGATCGAACCCGAGGCGCCCGAAACCAGCAGCGCGAGATCACGGCTCACGGTCACAGTCCGATTCTGTGGTCGGTAGGGTGCATCCGAGTCATCGGGGGAGTATAGCAGCCAGACACCGACAAAATTTTATTCCACCTTACGTGGAAGGTATTCGCGGGAAGTTGTCAGAATATATTGTCACGCGATTTACCGCGAGACTTGGGCTATTCAGTCTAAATACCTGAAAAAAAAACACTAGATCGAATTCCAGCTGTTGGCACGGGCGATGCTCTCGGCCTCCTCGAGCAAAAGGAGGTAGCCATGGATGATTGAAAACCCGTCTGTAGCCCCAACGATCAACAAACCAACGAAAGGAAAAAACGATGCAGCGAAGAATTTGCCTCTCATGCCTTGTGATCGCGATAGTCCTCAGTGCTGCGGCGGGAGCCGCTGATGGCCAGCAGCCGAACGGGGTGGTGAACATCAACAACGCCTCCGCCGAGGAGCTGCAGTTGCTGCCGAGAGTAGGTCCAGCGTTGGCTGGCCGAATCATCGAGTTCCGAGAGGCGAACGGCCCTTTCCGCTCGGTTGACGAGATCATCGCGGTCAAGGGCATCGGAGAAAGGTCCTTCGAAAAGCTCAAGCCATACATCGTCACCAGCGGTGCGACCACCTTGAACACCAAGGTGAGGTTGGCACGTTCGACCGTCGGCTCGAGAGTCGAAGACTGATGTTCAACCCTCGTCCGAGAGGCCACGATTGGCGGGGCCGGTCGGGCGAGATAACTCAGCGTGGACGGGATGCGGCCCTTCGGGGCCGCGTTTTTGACAGGAGGTGATCATGATAGTGAGAGGTACGCCTGATTCAAGGGCGCGCGGCATGTCGTTGGTCGAGACAATCTTGTTCGTGGTGGTTCTCGCAATAGTCATCTCGATAGCGCTGCCGGACCTCGGCGAATTGAGGCGCGCAGCAGCACTGCGGGCGGCTGCCAGTCAGCTCAAGGGGTTGCTTTTCAGATGCCGAGCATTCGCGGTGATGAACGCGTGTTCGACTGCAGCGGTTTTTGAGGAGCGTGCTGACGGTTCGTGGCGGTGCTTCATCGCTGTAGATGGTGATGGGGATGGAATTCGTAGTCGCGACATCCGGGCCAAGGTCGATCCAGTGGTCGGAGAAATTCTCCATTTCGAGGCGGGCGGCGCCGGGCTCGGAATCCTGCAGGGCGAGTACGTGCCCGATCCCTCCGGACGCGGCCGTTTGCGCGGGAATCTCTCCGACCCGGTTCGTGCCGGACGTGGGAACATTATCACCTTCACCCCGCGAGGCACGGCGACACCCGCTTCGCTCTACCTCACGGACCATCGAGCGAGAATGCGTGTTCTGCGCGTCTACGGAGGAACCGGGCGGGTGATTTCACGGGTGTGGCGGTCGGGTTGGCCGAAATGGAAATCAGAGGGGCTCTGAACGATAGTCAGATTGCTTCCGGATTACGAAGTCAGGCTTGATCCGAACGCCCAGTCTGTTTGCCTTTGGCGGAAGGCTACTCACCGCACAGGGGTGAAAGCTCGGACATCATGCACGACGGCTTCTCCCGGGGCGACAGTCGTTTCTCCGAGCAGCACTGACGCTCTTACCAACCCCCCTGCACGCACGGCGGCTCCCTCCGCGACCACCGAATCTTCGATGGTCGCATCATCCATCACTGACGCCCCTCTTCCAATAAGCGAGTTCGTGATTCTGGCTTGCGAGCCGACCACCGCGGATGGGTGGATGACCGTCGAGCCAGACAGGTAGGCGCAGACTGCCTCGCGGTAGTCGCCCGGAGTGCCGACCTCTCGCCAGTGGCCGGCGACGACGACGCCGCCGAATCGTCGCGCCGAATAGGCTGATTTCCAGAGAGTGGCTGGCACCTCAGCCGGGTCCGAGGGCAGAGTTTCGACAGCTTCCAGACGAACCGCCATTACGCCTGGATAGAGGAACGACGCTTCCTGATCGCCAGCGCTGCCGGGAGGGAGAATGGTCTCGACTGCGCCATCGGTACCGAGGAGGATGCGCGACCATCTCGCTGGATCGAGGTGAGGCAGCAACGCGAGTGTCACGAGGTCCTCCCGGCCGAAATGGCGGTCGAACAGATCCCGCAGATCGAGACCGAAGACGCCGTCGCCATTGATAACCAGGATCGACCCCTCGTCTCCGAGCAATCCCCGGTCACGAGCCGTCGCGAGACCGCCGGCGGTTCCCATCAGCTCTTGTTCGAATGAGAGCTCGATCTTCACACCCGGGAGCGAAACGTCGGCCACAGCTGCAGCCATTTCCTCCGCGAGGTGACACAGGTTGATCACAATTCGTTCCGCTCCGGCCGATGCCGCCAGACGCAGCGCGGACGCGATGACCGGGCCATCCGGCAGCGGTAATGCGGGTTTCGGAAGGACCGCGGTCAGGGGACGCATTCTGACTCCACGACCGGCGGCAAGGACCATCGCAGTCTTGAAGCCAGGAGCACTCATACGCCGAAGACCATATCGCGCGGCAGGTTGAGCTCGGGATGACGAGTCCTGTAATCCTGCCAGAGGTCTACGTAGGACCCACGAGCAGCGTCGGATATATCGAGCCCGAGAGTTGTCGCAGCTGCCACGAGCTTCTCGGGAGGCCCTTCCACTTCGACGAAGTCTCCCATCGGAGTATGGTCGAGAACGACCGAAATGCCGTCCATCTGCCACTCCTCGCGGTCTTTCTCGTATCGGAGGACCACCCGGAATCCGAGCCGGTCGAGGATTTCAGCCATTGCTTCGGGGTTGGCGACATCCGTCTCATACTCGGTTCGTTGTTTGATTGCGCCATGGAAATCAGCCGGCCCCTTGAAAGTGATCACGTTCTTCTCTGCGTGGTGACGTAGGCGAAGCAAGAACCCCCCTGTTCCGATTCGCCCGTCCTCGGTGTCGTAGAGGTGGTTGGTTTCCCGCGCCATCGGCTGAAGCAGAGTCGCCCCGACTTGACGAAGGGCGCATCGAATCGGTTTCAATTCATCCACGGCAATCTTGAACTCGAATTCGGAATGGTCGCTTGTCGACATGATCACCAATGACCTTTCGTTGCAGAAGCGTCCGATCGCGATCACCACCACGAACGGAGAATTCTCGGTAGCGCGGCAAAAGGTGGCGAAGTGGCCCCACGGGCCTCTCCCAGAGCTTATACGGGTCCACGAACGGACGCCACGTAGCCGACTTGGAGACCGTGTACCATGAACGGATGAGGCACGTTGTCTGGGGCACGGCAGGTCATATCGACCACGGCAAAACGACGCTCGTCAGGGCGCTTACGGGCACCGACTGCGATCGTTTGCCCGAGGAACAGGCGCGAGGCATCACGATCGATCTCGGTTTCGCCCAGCTGACGGACAACGACATTCAACTGCACTTCGTCGATGTTCCCGGCCACGAGCGCCTCGTTCACACGATGATCGCCGGTGCGTCGGGGATCGATCTCGCCCTCCTGGTCGTGGCGGCCGACGAGGGGGTGATGCCGCAAACACGGGAGCACCTGGATGTGATTCGACTGATGGGTGTGCCGGGGGGTGCGGTCGCCCTCACCAAGGCCGATCTGATGGACGAGGAGATGATCGATCTCGTTGCGGAGGAAATTCGTGAACTGTTGGACCCGACGGCATTTGCCGGCGTCCCGATCGTGCCGGTCTCTGGGTACACGGGAAGCGGCGTTCCCGAACTCCGGCGGGTTCTGATTGATCAGGCGCGGGAGGTTATCCCACGGCAGATCGAGGGGCGCCCGTACCGCGAGCCGGTTGATCGCGTCTTCAGCCTGACCGGGGCGGGTACGGTGATCACCGGAACATCGCTCTGGGGCGAAATCGAGGTTGGTGCCGATGTGACGGTTTTCCCCCGGTGCATGAGCGCGCGGGTGCGGAGACTCCATGTCCACGGTGAGGAGCGCAGTCGTGTCGAGGCGGGCGAAAGGGTTGCTGCCAATCTCGCCGGCGTTGCCCGCGAGGCCATCAAACGAGGCGATCAGTTGATTGCGCCCGGTCCGTGGGAAACCACTCAGCTCGTGACGGTCGATCTCGAGCTGCTGACCTCCTCCCCCGGTCCTCTCGATGAAGGCGACGCGGTTGAAATTCACGCTCTCGCGGCACGGGTGCCAGCGAGAATCGATCGTCTCTCGGTGCGTCCCCTCTCACCTGGCGCACGCGCAACCGCCCAGATATCGTTGCGCCAGCCGATGCTGTTGTTCCCTGGTGACCGATATGTTCTCAGGCGCCCCTCACCGGTCAACACCTTTGCCGGTGGAATGGTGATCGATCCCCACCTGCGACGATGGCGACGGCGTGACAGCGCGAACCTCGACCGATTGCCCGGCGTTCATCCAGGTGCTTGGCCGGAGTTGCTGGAAAGCTGGATTCAACGCGAAGGCCTCGCTGGCCTGACCGCCTCGGCCATGGCCGGCCGGCTCGGTGTCCGGACTGATGCCATCGAAGCACCTCTCGGGCGTCTGCTCGAAAGAGGTTCGGTGCATGCGCTTCCGACGCGACCGGCGGTCTTGGTGGCCACACCACGGCTGGTCGAGCTTGCAGAACAGGCGGAGGACGAGCTGAAACGGAGGCTCGAAGGAGAGGTCGTATCGGCTGGTATCCCGGCGCGGGATTTTGTCGGGAAGCTCCTGAAAAGGCCTGCCCTGGAGTTGGCAGACCACTATCTCGAAGAGTTACGAGTTCGCGGCGTCATCGAGATATCAGAGGGACGGGTAGTGCCTCCGGGCAAGACGAGTCACATGACCGAGGCGGGAGAAGCGCTGGCGCGAAAGGTCGAGGAGCTGTACCGGAACGACGGCTTCGAGGCACCATCACCCTCGGACGCCGCCAGCCGTCTTGGCGTGAAACCAGCTGCCGTCGAAGGCATCTGCAAATACCTGATCCAGCGCCATCGACTGGTCCGCCTGGAAGGGAAATACCTCATTCACCGGGCGGTGCTCGACGAGGTGTCTCGCCGCGTACGGGAGTGGAACGTCGAGGATTTTGCGGTAGGCGATTTCAAGGAACTGTTCCACCTCACCCGCAAACTGGCGATTCCGATTCTGGAGTGGCTTGACTCGGAGCGCGTGACCATCCGTCAAGGGAATCGGCGCAAAATCGTGAGGCGCACATAGCCGCCAGCGAACCGTGATCAGCTGTACCGCCGAGACCACGTACCGTGAACCGAGAACTGACGACTCCGATTACTGCGCTGGCGAGTACTCGCGGTCTTGCACAACTCTCGCAGTGGTCGACGACATGCCGGAGAGCTTCATTCTGACTCGGCCCGAATACACCACCCACACCGCGATCGGCTCCCCATCTCGCTTCGCAGGCTGCATTTGCCAGCTGGCGAGAAAGGCGGAAAACCACCGGTCGACGGCGTCGTAGAGCTCCAACGGCACATAACGGTCGCAGCGCCCGGCTTGATTGACGTGGATCAAGGCGTGGATGTAGATTTCGTCTTCGCGGGATGGTGCGTTGACCTTGACGCGGCGTGGGACTGGCAGGCTGGTGAGCTGCGCGTGCGGTGTCGCTTTGAGGTCGCGCAAACTGCCCGGCGGGACCATGATCACTGGTGGCGACGGAACCGGCGGTCTTGCCGGATCGGGCATTTCCAGCGTCTGGTCGACGATCTGGCTTTCCTTGATCTTGCCTTCCATCCCGATCGCAAGCACCACCCACGATGGCTGGGGTGCATTGCCAGCTGTCGCGGGCTCGAAGCGCGTCTTGGAGAGATCTTCCACGATGGACGCGGTGAGGCCAGGAACGGGCAGCTCGAGCGGAACGGCTCCGAGGCACACACCCTTGGCATCAACGAAGGCGGCTACCGTCGCCGTACCCCGGGCCTCGACCTTGCGGGGAACCTCTGACTGGACCAGGGTTGGCGTCTCGTCGACTCTCACCGAGAACGGATTGACCGGAAGCAACTCCACGAGCGGCACCGGCAGGGGGATCTCGAGGTCCAGTCGCTGTTGCCACGCCCGGTCCGATGCGCTTTGTGCGGCCACCGAGCCCGTGCCGATAAGCAGCATAGCGATGATCATGACAAGACGTTTCACAGGCAAATCGTACCACGTACAGAATCGACGCAATGCGCTGCGTAGTACACTCAACCGCCATGTTTCGGGTGGCGTATTTCGTGTCCCCTCACGGTTTCGGGCATGCGGCGCGCGCCTGCGCGGTGATGGAGGCCATGACCCTGCTATGTCCGGAGATGCATTTCGACATCTACACGGAGGTGCCGCGCTGGTTCTTTGCCGAATCTCTTTCGCGAAAGTTTAGCTACCGTTGTTTTCCGAGTGATGTCGGCTTGGTCCAGAGATCACCGCTGTCCGAGGATCTCCAAGCTACCGTTGTTCGCTTGGCCGACGCTCGCGAGAACGAAGCCGAAACAATCCGAAAACTGGCCGGTCAGCTCCGAACCCGTCGGTGCTCGTTGGTCATAGCTGACATCTCGCCGCTCGGCCTTGCCGCCGCCAAGGCTGCGACGCTCCCCTCCGCGCTGGTTGCGAATTTCACTTGGGACTGGGTCTACAACAGCTATCCGGGAGCACCTCCGCAACTCGTGGAACATGGCCGACGGTTGTCAGAAGTTTTTTTGTTGGCCGACCTGAAGATCCGAGCGGAACCATTCTGCGATGCGAGGGAAGGTTGGATCGACGTGCCTCCGGTGGCGAGGATGCCACGCACTCAACCAGCGAAGGTGCGCGAGATCCTCGGTGTTTCTACTGACGACCCGATGATCGTCGTGAGCATGGGCGGCGTCTCGTGGGATGCTCACGGTTTTTCGAAAACTGGCTTCGACGACGGTCCGTGGATCGTGGTGCCCGGCGGATCAACGACTGGAATTCATCGACGGGGCCGGTTGCTCCTGCTCCCCTTTCACGCGCAGATCTACCATCCGGACCTCGTCGGGGCAGCCGACTTGGTTGTGAGCAAGCTCGGCTACAGCACGGTTGCGGAAGCCTACTGCACGCGCTCTGGCATGCTGTACCTCGAACGTTCCCGATTCCCTGAGTCGCCGGTGCTCGCTCGCTGGGTGGAGGAACACATGGTGGCTGAGAAGATCACGGAGGAGGAACTGCTGAGCGGAATATGGCTGACAGGCGCGCGACGCGTTCTCGAAGATACACCTCGAGAACCGTCAAATCGGAGTGGAGCAGCCCTCGCCGCGGAGGCGATTCTCGAGCGTTTCGGACCGGAAAGTCTTTCGAACCGAGAGTGATCTTGGGTCACAGACCGCGCGCGGTTTAGTGACCAACATGAAGCGAGCCCGCCATGGAGCCCAGGCGACCTGCGGCACTCGTCGCGTTCCCCCTTAGTGCTGCTCCCTTCCGGGCCTGACACGGTTCGAAGGACGACGATGCACAGGGCCCGAGCTCCATGCCGGGCTCACGAACCAAAGGTGGCGGAGAGGGCGGGATTCGAACCCGCGGTGGAGTTACCCCCACACACGCTTTCCAAGCGTGCTCCTTCGGCCTCTCGGACACCTCTCCGGACATCGTGTTTTTGTCAAAGAAGCTGGCGGAGAGGAAGGGATTCGAACCCTTGGACCTCGTGAAAGGTCAACGGTTTTCGAGACCGCCCCGATCGACCACTCCGGCACCTCTCCGCATTCGGGCGTCGCATTCTACGATGATTGCCTTTGTTTGGCAAAGAACCGCGTGAGGAGTTGGCGACTGGTTTCGGCTTCGAGGCCTCCACGATGGGCAAGCTCGGGGCCGAGTCGAGGGTCCCCGGCGAGATCGATCACTGAACCAAAGGCGCCAGCCCGATCGTCACCTGCTCCCCAGATGACGAGCGAAAGTCGCGCCTCGCGGCACGCGGAGGCGCACATGGCGCAGGGTTCAAGCGTCACGTAAAGGGTGCAGTCGGAGAGGCGCCAATCACCGACCAGTCGGCCGGCGGCTCGAAGGGCAATGATCTCGGCGTGGCCCGCGGGATCGTTGTTTTCGACCCGCCGATTGCCAGCGCGAGCAATGACCTCACCAGCGCGTGTGACAACCGCTCCGACGGGGACCTCTCCCCGGTCCGCCGCGGCCGTAGCCTCGGCCAGAGCCTCGACCATGAACCGCCGGTCGTCGTCAGAGAAGACCCAGTCGGGGAGCATTGGTGAAGATTAACAAAAGGGCCCCGGATCCGGGGCCCTTTGATGTAATTTCCTGTGCCCTGTTACTTGACCTCGACGCGGTCGCCCACCACGAGGGGCGCCCATGCGCGGGTGATGATGGCGGTTGAGTAGTCTTCTTCCACCGTCAGCACGCCAACTTCGCCCATCACGAGGCGGGGCATGCCCTCGACCGGATTGTCGCGGAAGACGGTGGCGAAGGTCCCCGGGTAGATGCCTTCGGCAGCGCCCAGGTCGAGGAAGACGAGCCAGTGGGTGCCGAGATCGATCTGGTCGTCCCTGTTGTACGTGATGTAACCAGTCGGCTTTCCGTTCGGCTCATCACATCGATCGGTTGGATCAGGATCGATCACCAGCGGCACCGGCACCGGTGCAAACGGCTCGAGCACGTCACCGATGTTGATCGGATCACAGGCATAGGTGATTTCAGCGATCGACGTGTCCTCCTGCGCGCAGAGGATTTTGAGCTGTCCTACCTGGCTGTAGACGATGCCGAGATTGGAGTTCGATACCGGGTGGTTGAGTTTTCGGATTCGATGGAGAATGAAGAACCGGTCGCCAGCGTTGACCCCCTGGTTGACACCTCCGTCGATATAGACGATTTCGCCTTCCGAATATTGGTCTTGGAACTGGATGCGTTCCGACGATGCGATTTTGAACTCGAATTTGCTTTCGTCCTGGACCAACTCGGCAAAACAGTAAACGTCGGATGAGCTTCCGAGCGCGTGAGGCATAGCCTCGTCTCCATAGCCCTCGAGAGAGTCATCGGTGACGGCTTCCTCGAACGGTACATCCTCGCCGATCTCCGATGCCTCCTGTACCGCGAGGTCGATGACCAGAGGATCACCCGGGTAGATCCAGTGGGAGTCCTTGATGTACGGGTTTCTCTCCCAGATCTGGGGCCACAGGAAAGGGTCACCCAGGTAGTGAGCGGCGAGATCCCATAGGGTGTCGCCCCTCACGATCCGGTGCACCATCGCGCCTTCGGGGAAATCGGTCGGTGGGTCGTAAGGTGTCCAGTGGTCGTCCACATAATGCAACGGCTGTGGAGGCGGAGCCACCGACTGCGCCACCGCCACCAGAGGCAGAAAAATGGCGATGATGGCGATCTGGATTTTTGCGCTCATAAGCCCTCTCCCCGCTGAAGATAGCACTATTTGAGGTTAACCTATGGGCGCCCGATCCGTCAATCCTCGGTACTTTTTTTCAACTCTTCGAGACGCTTTTTCCATTCGGCATCTCGTTGTTCAATGAGCGATTCTAATTCGCTAATCTTGGCGTTCACCGTTTCGATCTTTGAGAAATTCGGATAGTTTTCTTGAATATATTGGAATCGCCACAGCGCGCCGACGAGCCGCCTATTCTTGAAATAAAATTGCCCGACGATGTACTCGTGTTCGGCGAGTAATTCCTTGAGATTATTGATCCTAGACTCGGCATCAGACATATATTCCGAGTTTGGGTAGAGGTTGATCAGCTGCTCATATGCGGCCAACGCTTCGTGGATATCGCTCAAATCTCGATCCGGCCGGAGCTTTCGTGCCGAGTACGTGTGGCCCACCATCAGAAGCGCATAATCACGGTCCGGATCGTTCGGATATCGGTTGGCGAAATCGCGATACCGAAGCCGGGCTTCTGTGAGATTCGTCACATCCTTCTTGACTGAATACGTATCTGCAACCCGAAGGGCGGCCTTGTGTCCGAGGGGGTCGTTCGGGAAGCTGTCGTAAACGAAGGCGAAGAGCTCACGGGCCTCCTGATATTTCTTTTCGGAGTACAGGGTTTCAGCTTGCTCGAAGATGGTTTCCTTGTCGAGGTTCGCAAGCTGATCCAGGAGCTCATCCTCTTTGTTGCGGCTGCTCGCGCAGCCAATCGCGAGGACGGCCGCGGGCAACAGCAAAAGGGCAATCCGCTGTGCGGAAATCATCCGACACCTCCGGTGTTTGCTGCACGGCGCAGATCGGTGATGGCTGCGGCCCGATCGGCCGACCCGAAAACAGCCGAGCCAGCAACGAGCGTAGTGGCGCCGGCGGCGGCGAGTGCGGCCACATTGTCGAGACAGACGCCTCCGTCCACCGAGATATCCAGAGTACGCTCCGCGGCCATCGGCCGAAGCCTGCGGATCTTCTCGAGAGTCTCGGGAATGAAATCCTGACCACCAAAACCCGGATTGACGGACATCACGAGAACGAAGTCAGTCCACGGGAGGGCATCTTCGATCAGCCTGAGGGAGGTGGCGGGGTTTATGGCGATGCCTGATTTCAAACCGGCATCGCGGATGCTCTGCAGGGTGCGCTGGAGGTGGCGGCAGGCCTCCACATGAACCGATATTCGCGCGACCGGAGCAGCTATGAGATCAGAGATGAGAGCGTCGGGATCGTCGACCATCAAATGCGCGTCGAGTGGGATGCTCGTTCGAGACGCGAGCGAGCGAACCACCAACGGTCCAAACGTGAGGTTGGGCACGAAATGTCCATCCATAATGTCCAGATGCAACATATCCGCACCGCCCCGCTCGATGTCAGTGATCTCGTCTGCGAGGCGTGAAAAATCAGCCGCCAAGAGGGAGGGTGCTATACGCAGGTTCATTTGCTCACCCACACCGTTATGATCTCAGATGGCTCGACCGGCGATCCAGCGGGAGGATGTTGGCGGAGCACGATCCCGGGTTCGAAACCCGGGTAATCAACTTCACGGGCTCGGCCCATCCGCCACCGGTTGAGCCTGCAAAAACGCTCAACTTGGTCCAGGGGTTGAAGAATGAGCGACGGCATGACCCACAACTGTCGGTGCGGAACGGTGTTGACCAAGAGGTCGACCCGGGTGACGGGGGCAACATATTGTCCGACCGGCGGTCCGGTTGCGATCACACTGTCGGCAGAGCCTTCCTCTTCGACACGCGCTCGTGTGCCAAGTGCCAGACCGGCTCGTTCAACCTCCCTCTGCGCCGCGTTGAGCGAAGAGCTTCGCACATCCGGGACTTCAATCGTCTTGCCACCAAGACTGACCCGAACGGTCACCGATGAACCCGATTTGACGTGAAATCCCGGCGGCGGCTCCTGATGTGCGATCAAACCAGGGTTGACAACGGTGGAAAACACACCGGGCTCGTCGACCTCGAGTTCGAGGCCGAGGTCATGAACCCGCCTACGAGCCTCTTCTAGACTCTGTTCGCCAAGGTCCGGGACCGCGAGCGTCCCTTGATGCACGGTGTGGACGAGGGCGAACCAGAAGACCATTCCAGCACAGGCCAAAAAGATCAAGACTGCCAGAAGACGTTTCGCCATCGGCGCAAACCTTAGCACCTCACCCGCGGAAAATGAATTGGCGCACGTTTTCGGGAACAATGCGGATGATGTCGTTGAAAAGCACCACAACCATCAAAAGGATCAGCAGGTAGAATCCGACCTCGAGGATGCGCTCCTTGACTTTGAGGGGGAGATCTCTTCCCAGCAAAGCCTCGACCGCGATCACTGTCAGATGGCCTCCGTCGAGTATCGGGATCGGCAGGAGATTAAAGATCCCCAGTTGGAGCGAAATGATGCCCATCAACATGATCAGGGCTTCAATGCCACTGCGGGCGGCCTCTCCCGAGATCTGGGCGATCCCGACCGGTCCCGAAACCTGCCGAATCGAGGCTTTCCGGGTCAGCAACCGCCCGATGACTTGGAAGGTCTGAATCGTCATGCGATGACACTCGACGAATCCGGCTCGGATTGCCGGGAAAAACCCGAGAGTTTCGACCACCGTAGGAAAGAGCGGCACAACGCCGATCTTGCCCTTGCCGGCCTCATTCATCGTCGTCAGTTCGATGCTCTTGCGTTGATCCCCTCGAACGATTTCGAGCCTTATCTCCTCCCCGGCATGGGGCTCGATCAGAATCGGCAACTCGTAGTATTGGGTGATCGGGTTTCCGTTGACCGCAACGATTCGATCCCCGGTGAGGACCCCCGCACTGGCGGCGGGCGCTCCCGGGCGAATCTGGATGATCGGTTCGAGGAATGGCTTGATGCCAGACACACCAAAGCCGTACAGATGATCGACGCCGAGGGTGACGGGGACCGTGGAAACAACGCCGTCACGCTCGATCGTCAGGCCGACCACCCCGCCGCCGGAGGTGAGCAATGCAACCTCGAGTTCGCGCCAGGTTTCGGTTGGCTCTCCCGCAACCGCAGTCACCCGATCACCTTCATGTATGCCGGCGATTTCAGCGCCTGAGCCCGGGTCGAGCCAGCCGACGACTGGTGGCTCGTCGAGGTAGGCGCTGACCTCGACTCCGATCATGAAAGCGAGGGCAACGAACGCCACCGCCGCGATAATGTTGGTCAGTGGACCGGCGAGCAGGATGAGCGTACGTTGCCAGCGCGGAAGGAGTTCGGTCTCGGTCGCGCCGTCGCCGACGACGTCGGACTCGTCCGGGCCGAGCCCAATAATCCTGACGTAACCGCCCAAGGGGACCAGGGAGATCCGATAATCCGTGCCTCCCCGTTCGAAGCCCCAAAGACGTTTTCCGAAACCGATCGAAAAAACTTCGACCGGCGCTCCAAGAAGCCGGGCCATCGCGAAATGGCCGGCCTCGTGGATTGTAATCAATACTCCGATGACGAAAACGAATGCGGCAAGCGTCAGCATCGATTCTCCGAACCAATCGCGGCTGGTTGATATTTCCGAAGTTCCTCTCTGGCGAGGTTTTTGGCTTCGGCGTCGGTGGCAATCGCCTGTTCGAGATGTGTCAACGGGTGATTGCGAGGGACCCAACGATCGAGGGTTGCTTCCACGGTTTCTATGATGGCGGGGAACGGGCAATGTCCATTCAGAAACGACGCCACGGCTGCCTCGTTGGCGGCGTTGAGCACGGCAGGCATCTCGCCGCCCGCACGCAGGGCGGATCGTGCAAGTCCGGGCGCAGGGAATTTCTTCGGGTCCAGTTTCTCGAATGTCAGGGGAGAGATCTCGGCGAGGTCGAGCCCGGGCATACCTTTCGGTCCCCGTTCCGGCCAGGAGAGGGCATAGAGGATTGGAAATCGCATGTCGCGCGGTGACAGCTGAGCGAGAATCGAACCATCAGCGAACTCCACCATCGAATGGGCGACGCTTTCAGGGTGGATTATTACGTCGATTCGATCTTCCGAAGTTCCGAAGAAATGGTGCGCCTCGATGATTTCGAGCCCCTTGTTCATCATGGTTGCGGAGTCGACGGAGATCTTCCGACCCATCTGCCAGGTCGGATGAGCCAAGGTGTCCGAAATCGTTGCCCGTGCCATTTCTTCTGATGACCAGGTCCGAAACGGGCCACCTGAAGCGGTCAGAACGAGGCGGTTCACTGACGCCGTGCTGGTTGAACCGAGAGCCTGGTGGATGGCGACGTGCTCCGAATCGACCGGTAAGAGGTTGACATCCGCGCGCGTGCTCTCGGATTTGATGAGCTCGCCGGCCGCCACCATGGATTCCTTGTTGGCAAGCGCGATGTCCTTGCCCTGACGGATCGCCGCGACGGTTGGCATGAGCCCGACCGAACCGACGACTGCTGAGACCAACATTTCGCTCGACTCGCAGCACGCGACTTCGAGAATCCCGTCACGTCCAGCGACACAGCGGGTATCGGCGAACTCCCGTCCGAGGGCTCGGGCGTCATCCTGACTGGCGACGGAAACCACCTCTGGCCGATGAATCTCGATCTGGCGACGCAGCAGATCGAGGTTTCGACCGGCGGCAAGTGCGACCACAGCGAAGCGGTCGGGACTGGCCTCCACCACTGCCAAGGTGGCGGTCCCGACGGATCCCGTGGACCCGAGGACAGCGATTTTTTTCATGGAATGATGCCGGTCAATAGGAGGTATCCGAGGACCCACGGCGCCGAGAACAATAGGCTGTCGGTGCGGTCGAGAAAACCGCCGTGGCCTGGCAGCAAATTCGATGAGTCCTTGATCCCGCTGTCACGCTTGAACAGTGACTCGACGAGGTCGCCCAGCGGAGCTGTAATCGCGAGGATGGTTGCCAGGGCGGCGATATGGCCAGCACCCAATCCAAGGCCGAGAACAAAGGCCGCGGCGCCTGCCGCGATGTAGGTGGTGACAATGCTGCCGGCGAGGCCCTCGAACGTCTTGTTCGGACTGATCCGCGGTGACATTTTGTGACGACCGAAATTCTTTCCGATGTAGTAGGCGCCGGAGTCACCCACCCAGATGGTCACTAGGAAGAACAAGAGGAGCTTGGCCCCGCTGGGCTCCACCGGCCATAGCCTCAACCACCCCAAACATGCTGCCGTTGCACCCAGGTAGAGGACCGCGAATGACTCGACGGCGATTCCGGCGAGGCTTCCACGAGGTGTTTCCGGATGGATCAACCGAGCGGTCGAGAGGATCAGCAATGTTGCCACGGTTGATGCGGCGAGGCCATCCGGGCCGCCGAGCCAGGACGCAACCAGAACGACAACCAGTAAAACCAGGACAAGCCACCTGCCGATGATCAGGCCAGCCGCTCGCCCCAGCTTCAGATACTCATCACAAGCGAGAACCGTCGCCGCCGCGAGAATTGTCAGAAAACCCCAAGGAGGCAGCAGGAAGATCGTGGCGACCAGAATCGGAATCGCCGCCACTGCAACGAGCTCGCGTTTTGCTCGCATCGGTCACCGTCCTCCATCGAGGCGTTGGGGAGAGCCCGCAAAGGTCCCCCTCACGAAGATTCCTCGGGCTCTGAAGCCGGGGTGAAGACGCCGCCGTCCGGGACGAGACCGCCGAATCTTCGCTCCCTTTGTTGATATTCAAGCACCGCGGAGAGCAGGTCCCCCTTTCTGAAATCCGGCCACAGAACCGGGCAGAAGTAAATCTCCGCGTATGCAAGCTGCCAGAGGAGGAAATTCGAGATGCGTTGTTCGCCTGAGGTGCGAATCAGAAGGTCGGGGTCCGGACATCCGCTGGTGGCGAGTTGAGAGTTGATCCATTCATCATCGACGTCTTCCGCAGACAGGGCACCGGATGCGGCAGCTGACACGCCAGCTCGCACAACATCGGTCAGCTCCTGGCGCCCGGAGTAATTGAGTGCAATCTGGACCAGCGTCCCCGTGCAGTCCGCGGTGCCGTCGACAGCACGCTGCAGTTCCCGTTGAACGGACGGGTCGAGTTGATCAATCCGACCGATGGGCCGGAATCGGAGATTATTCGCACGCAAGTTGTCGAGCTCCCGGTTGACGTACTCCTTGAGGAGACGCATCAGGGTCAAAACTTCGTGTCGTGGTCGCTTCCAGTTCTCGGTCGAAAATGCGTAGAGCGTGATGACCTCGAGCCCGAGGCGCGCCGCGGTCTCTACGGTTTCCCGCACCGACGTGATGCCGGCCCGGTGTCCTTCGACGCGGGGCAGAGAACGAGCCTGGGCCCAACGCCCGTTGCCGTCCATGATGATCGCGACATGGCGGGGCATGCGATTGGGGTCGATTCGCTCCAGGATCTCGCGTTCTGGGGTGCCGGTTTCGGCAATCTCTTCAAGCGGCTTCATCACAATGAACACCAGGGTTTTGGAGTCTACCATATGGTCTCAACGGGGGCTCTTGGATTGTCCCCTCGAAACGGCCGCACAGCTACGATAATAAACGTGTTCGAGACACAGGCCGTGGGATGGCGCGGTGCGGATAGCGGCCCCAGGTTCGGGGTGCTCGATGAGGCCTCGAAACTCGGCCAGGCTCCGATGCCCCCAGCCGACCTCAAGGAGGGCTCCAACCATCCGCCGTACCTGGTATCGCAGAAAGCCCTCACCGACGAAATCGAGATCGACACCGTCGCGACGGTCATGAATATCGACCCGGAACAGGGAACGGATGGTCGATTCCGACGCCGCGTCGGTGACCGTAAATGATGCCCAATCGTGGCGCCCTGCGAGGAGGCCCAGGGCATTTTCGAACGCATGCCGGTCGACGATCGGTTGTACAGCCGCCGCCCTTGGATGGCGCCACGGCAGCGTCGGTTGATGCCACCGCGCCCGGTACGAATAGAGTTTGCCGAGTGCGCTTTTTCTAGCATGGAAAGAGTCGCTCACCCGCCGACACGAGCGGATGCGGATCTCGCGACAAAGCCGCGCGTTGAGGCCGGCGACCAGCGCGTCCGGTGGAATTGGCCCAGGTGGATCGAGGTGAACCACCTGACCTGCGGCGTGGACACCTGCGTCGGTCCGCCCGGCGGCTACGACCGGAATCTCGTGTCCGTGGAAGAGTTCGCCGAGAGCGCGTTCGAGGTCGCCTTGCACCGTCCTCTGGCCGGACTGTTTTTGCCATCCGTGGAACGCTCGTCCAAGATAGGCGACTTCGAGCTTCATTCGGCGAGACATTGCAGCTATCCTCGCACGGAAAGGAGGCGCGGTTGATGACGGTAGGCGCATTGGTCCTGATGGCCACTCTCAGCGGGGCAGCTTTGCCGACGGACGCCGTGCAGCATTTTCCTGGCGGATATTTCGAAACCAGGGTGTATGAGCGATTCCAGCGCAGCGTGCTCGCATCGTGGCCCGGTCCTTTCGAGCTATTGAGAATGTGGCGAGATACCGAGCTGTCCGAGAAGGAGCGAGTGGCTCTGCTCGTAGGGGGCGCCGCTTTTCACGATCCGGTGCTGATGCCTGCCTATCGGGAGGCACTGTCGTCGGACTCGCAGCTCCTGCGGCAGGCGGCCATCTACGGGTATCGAAATCTGATCGCCGATCGCCGGGTGTCGGTTGACATCACCATCGATGATCGAGTGGCGGAAGCGATCGGAAGCGAGATACGCGGGATGCAGCGTATCCTCGAGAGGCATTCTTTGGTCGAGGTTTGGCTGCAGTCTTTGCTCGCGCACGAAGGCTTGGCGCTACCCGGGTACGAAGGGATCAGGCTCAAACGTCCACCGACGGACTGTATGAATGCGGTCGACCGATTGGCCGACATAGGTGATCTCGACCTTCTGGTGACTGCCTTCGAGCTGTCTTCGGATACCTCAAACCAGATCGGGATGCTGGAAATCATTGATGGCCTGAGCCTGAGCAGGTTCATTTCCGTTCCCACCGGCGCCAAACCCACCTGGGGCGTGGAGCGGTATGAAATCGGAATCGAATATTTTCGGACTGCAGTTGAGAACTGGCAGAATAAGGGCTGCAGAGTCGACGGCGAGGCAGTGCTTCGAAGGAACCTCCGATCGCTCGGAGCGGAGGTCGATGACCCGCTGTCGGCGGAGGCGTGTACGGTCTGGCTCGGTATTCTCCGGGGAGAGGTCCCGAAATGGTGGGCGACGGCGGCTCGGCGTCTCTACGCATGTGGCGGGCCGAAATACGAACTCTCCGCCTTGAACGCGAACTCCCAGGCAAACAGGGCGCGACGTGACCGGCTTGTTTCGTGGTATCGAAGCGGGAAGAAGGGTCGCCCGTCGTCCCGGCGGTGAATCCGGCCGCTTTGCAGCGACGTCTGTACAATGCCCGAAAATGATGGAGCTGGTGTACGAAATCGAAGGCGTGTCCTATCGAACTCCGGTCCGGGACCGGTTGACTCTTGGCCGTGCGAGCGACAATGACATTGTGCTCAGGGATTCCTCCGTTTCCAGGCATCATGCCCGCATCGAGATCAAGGGCCGTGTGTTCCATCTGATCGATCTCGATTCCACCAACGGAATCACGATCAACGGAGACAGCGTCCCGTCCGGACCGTTTTTAGTCGGCGACGTGCTCGGCGTCGGGAACTTTGACATCAGTGTCAAAACGGCTGCCGCCGTCACCGATGCTCTGTCGTCGGAAACCTACATGCGACCCTTGTCGGAGTTCAATCAGGATTTTGGTCTCGAGGGACAGCCACAGAGGGTGTCGACGGAGATCGGAGCCCGGGAACGAGTTTTCGAGATCCTGGCCCAGGTCGCCAAGGTTCTCATCCAAGTCGAGGATCTCGATCCCGTGCTCGACAAGGTTATGGACCTGGTCTTCGAGCAGCTGCAGGTTGATCGCGGTTTCATTGTTCTGTTTGATGCGGACGGCAATCCGTGCCTCGAGCGCAACCGTGTGCGCGATGCAGAGATCAACGAACGCGCCGAGGTCCCCATCTCTCGGACAATCCTCGACACGGTATCGCAGCAGCAGGTCGCCATCCTTACCCATGACGCCCAAGCCGACCAACGTTTTGAAGCTGGGCGCAGTGTCAAGATCCACCAGATTCGTTCGGCGATGTGTGCGCCATTGTGGCATCGCGAGCGGGTCATCGGCGTGATCTATGTCGATTCGCCGCTTCGCGTCGGGTCCTTTTCGACTTCGGATCTCGATCTCCTCACGGCGCTTTCCAACTATGCTGCGGTTGCCATCGAACGTGCGCAACTGAACGAGCGAATCCGCAGGGAACGGCAGGCCCGAGATCGTCTCGAGCGTTACCACTCGCCGGCGGTTATCGAGGCCGTGCTTGCTGGTCCTGGAGACGGCGGGGCATCGGTGATGGCGCGAGAAACTTCGATTCTATTTGCCGACATCGTCGGCTTCACCACCCGGTGTGAGAACTTGGCGCCGACAGCCGTGGCCGCCTTTCTCAATCAGTTCTTTTCGCTTGCCGCCGACGTCATCTTCAAATATGGCGGTACCCTCGACAAGTTCATCGGTGACGCGGTGATGGCCTTTTTCGGAGCGCCGCTGCCGCAACAGAATCACGCCGAAAGAGCCGTTCGCTCGGCAATAGAACTTCTGACGAATCTCGAAGGGTGGAACGCCGAGCGCATGGCAGCGGGGGAGGACCGCATCGACGTCCGCATCGCGGTCAATTCGGGCCCGGTAGTGGTGGGAGACATTGGATCGGCGCAACGAGTCGACTACACGGTCCTCGGCAACACTGTGAACGTGACCGCCAGGCTCGAGGAGCATGTTGCCAAACCCGGGAGTATCGTCCTCGGGGAGGCGACCCGCGAGGCGGTTGCCGACCTGTTTCCTACCGAACCTCTGGGGTCCGTCCAGCTCAAAGGTCTGAGTCGGAGGATCAACATCTTCCGTGTCGCGGTAGAGGACATCGATTCGACGGAGGTGACGGTTTGATGGGTTTTGACGATCTCGTATTTGTCACCTCGAACCAGGGGAAGCTTCGCGAGGCGGAAGCCGTTCTCGGGCGACGGCTCCAGCATTGTCGGCTCGATCTGCCCGAACTTCAGACACTGGACCTCCAACAGGTCGTGCGGGGCAAGGCGAAGGCGGCGTGGGAGCTGCTGAAAAAACCAGTGCTGGTCGAGGACACCGCATTGGAGCTTGCGGGGCTCAGGGGATTCCCAGGGCCGTTGGTGAGATGGCTGCTCGTGAGCATCGGCCCGGCAGGCATCTGCCGGATAGTGGCTTGTTTTGAAGAACCCGCTGCAACTGCTCGTTGCCTGGTATGCGCGAACAACGGCACCGAAATGGTGTTCGGAGAAGGTGCTGTCGACGGATCGATCGCGACCGTCCCGCGTGGTGAAGGTGGCTTCGGCTGGGACACCACGTTTATTCCGTCCGGCGGGGGGGGCCTCACGTACGGCGAAATGAGCGAGGACGACAAGAACCTGATCTCGCACCGCCGCAAAGCCTTCGTGGCGCTCCGCGACGCCCTCGGTGACTTCTGATGGTCTGCCGGTCAAGCTGAATCCGTGGACCCGAAACGGTCGCCCATCTCGGGCCACAACTGGCGTGCTAACCTTCGCGCCGTGCGGCAGGAACTGCTCAGTAAACAGGGTCCCGAGATCAGCCGGATGTTCGGTCGGATCGCCCATCGATACGACCTTCTCAACCGCGTGCTCTCACTCGGCCGAGACGTGAGCTGGCGGAAACTCGTGGCCCGGCGGCTGGCGACTGCTCGACCCGAGCGGATACTTGACGTGTGTACGGGTACCGGAGACCTTGCCCTGGCAATTGACGGAGACGGCGTGATCGGAGCAGATTTCTGCCTCCCGATGCTCACGATCGCGAAGAGCAAAATCGCCACATCGGGACGCGTTGTGCCACTCTGTGCGGCCGATGCTCTTCGCCTCCCGTTTGCAGATGCCTGTGTGGATGCTGTGACCGTGGCTTTCGGTATCAGGAACTTCGCCAACCTCGATGCCGGATTATCGGAGATGGCTCGTGTGCTCCGACCGGGGGGCATAATGCTGGTGCTCGAGTTCTCGCGTCCGACGGGGCGGTTGGCACCGCTCCTCGGGTGGTGGATACGGAACGTTCCACCGCGGGTCGGTCGCATCCTCTCGGGCGATGCCGAAGCCTATTCCTATCTTCCCGCTTCGGTGAGCACATTTCCCAAAGGCAGGGACCTGTGCCGGTCACTCGAAGCTGCCGGCCTCGGCGAAGTGGCGGTTCAAAGGTTGACCGGGGGTGTCGCTTCGTTATACCAGGGGAAGCGGTAGGAATGCAGGAGGTGGGTTGATGGCAGACGCAGGGAACACACTCGACGGGTCGCGGATCGCGGCCGAAATTCGGGAGGACGTCAGTCAATCGGTTGCCGACCTCGCCGATCACGGCATCACCCCCCGCCTCGACGTCATCCTTGTCGGCGAGGATTCCGCATCCAAAGTTTACGTGGGATCGAAAGCCAGGACCCTGTCGGCCCTGGGAATGATTTCCCATACGCACGGACTACCTGAAGACACTGTGCAGGCGGATCTGCAAGAACTGGTCGATCGCCTCAACGGCGATTCGGAGGTTGATGGAATCTTAATCCAGCTTCCCCTCCCTGCAGGCCTCGATACAGCGGCGATTCTGAGCAGGGTCGACCCGTCCAAGGACGTCGACGGATTCCACCCTGAGAACGTCGGTCTGCTGCAACAGGGCTCGCCACGCCTGGTTCCGTGTACTCCGGCTGGCGTCATGGAGATGCTCCGGCGCGAGGGAGTGGCCATCGAAGGACGGCGTGCGGTCGTCGTCGGTCGCTCGGACATCGTCGGCAAGCCGATGGCCACGCTCCTGCTTCACGCCAACGCCACCGTGACGATATGTCATTCGCGCACCCGCGACCTCGCGAATGTCACCAGGGATGCCGAAATCCTCGTTGCAGCAGTTGGAGTGCGATCGCTGATTGGCCCCGATCACGTTTCGGATGGTGCGGTGGTGATCGACGTCGGGATGCATCGGGTGACCGACCGCGACACTGTCGAACGGCTCTTTCCGGGTAACGCGAAGAAAATGGCAGCATTCGAGAAACGGGGCTCGGTGCTGGCCGGTGACGTTGATTTCACCCGCGTCGCACCGAAGGCGAGTCGAATCACACCAGTTCCCGGCGGCGTAGGACCATTGACCATCGCCATGCTGACGGCCAACACGGTCACCGCTGCGAAGCTCCGCCGGGGATTTTAATCGGACCCCGTTCAGGTGGCCCGGCGGTTGGCGCACAGTCGATGGACCTCTGACCATGCGCGATAGACTTCTGCCGCCAGCTCCTCCAGATTGCCCCGGTTGTCTACCAGCACGTCCGCCAACTCCTTCTTCTCGGAGAGGGGAAGCTGGGCGTTGATCAGACCACGGGCGCGGTTCGTCGGCACTCCTCTGGCCGTGGCGCGTTCGAGTTGTTGGTGCGGATCACACCAGACGACCATCAGGATGTCGTATTCACTGTAATATCCGGTCTCCGCGAGAAGCGCCGCTTCGACCACTGCGAATGGACGATCCTCGACTGATTCGAGCCACTCGCCAACCGCGCCGCGCACCAATGGGTGGATCGCCTCCTCGAGGCGAAGACGCGCTGTTTCGTTTCCGAGTACCCGTTCAGAGAGAACAGACCTGGAGACTCCGCCCTCGGCATCGAGGACGGCGGCACCGAAGAGATCCGCAACGGCTTTCGAACCGGCACGGCCCGGCTCGTATAGGTCGTGAACGGCTTCGTCAGCGTCGAAAACAGGTACTCCTTGACTTTCGAGAATCCTTGCGACGGTCGATTTTCCGGTCGCAAGACCGCCGGTCAACCCGACCGTGCACGGCCCCCGCTCCGCGGATTTTCTGGGAGGAGTGGGCGGTAAATCCGAAT
Source organism: Acidobacteriota bacterium (assembly GCA_022340665.1). Classification (NCBI taxonomy): domain Bacteria; kingdom Pseudomonadati; phylum Acidobacteriota; species Acidobacteriota bacterium. Next base: position 71,041 of record JAJDNM010000010.1, read on the forward strand.
TCCGAATTCCGAATTCCGAATTCACTCCGCGGCGGCCTCCAGCCACTCCGTCTGGTAGTCCTCCGTATTCGGCACAACGCACAGGAATCGAACCGCCTCCGGGCCGCGATTCTCGTACCAGTGAGCGACACCCGGCGGGATGAAAATGCTGTCGCCGGGCCCAACCTCGATTTCTCGCTCGTCGAGACCGATCACCATTGTGCCCTCGAGCACCATCTGCGAGTGCTCGATCTGATCGTGACGGTGGCTGGGAATGCGCCCGTTGGGTTGGAGGGTGAATTGGCGGGTGATGAAGTTGGCTGCACCGCTTTCTGAACCCACGAGTATTTTCAATGATGCGCCTCGACAGCGCGGCACCGTGACAGCTTCGACCGAGTCCAGTTGACGGATTGTGGGAGTGGGTGGATGGCTCATGCTGACCTCCAGGGTGGACACGATTGTAACCCGCCTGCGCCCAGGAGACGGCGATGGTAGACCTCACCCGTGGTCTTGGATACGATGATCGCCAATGCTCGAACGTCTGTCCGTCCGCGGTCTCGGCATCATCTCCGACATCGAACTCGAGTTCGGTGAAGGTTTCTCGGTGTTGACTGGAGAGACCGGTGCGGGGAAGTCGCTCCTCGTTGAATCGCTCAAACTCCTCGCCGGAGGGAGAGCTCAATCAGATATGGTGCGCTCCGGTGATTCGCGGCTCAGGGTGGAGGGCGTTTTTGTGGTGCCGCGAGGTACACCCCTTGATGCGGTTCTGGATGATCTTGGCGTACGCCCGTCTCAAACAATAGTCCTTCGTCGCGAGCTCACTGGCGAAGGGCGTGGTCGTGCGTGGATCAACGACGTCACGGTCACCGCCGGCGCCCTCCAGCGAGTAGCACCCTATCTGCTCGCGATCCATGGCCAGCACGAACAACATGGTCTTGCTGATAGCGACGTGCAGCGCCGCCTGGTCGACGACTACGGTGCTCACCACGAGCTGCTGCAACGCACGAGGACGCTGTACGCGACGTGGCGAGAAGCGTCGGCAGAGCTCGATCGGCTTCGGGAACAGCAAAAATCGCGACGTGATCGTCTCGACACCATCAGCTTTCAACTTCAGGAAATCGACGCCGTCAACCCGGAGGATGGCGAGGATGAGGAGCTCAGGCGACGACGTCTCGTGCTTCGGCACGCGGCGCGTCTCGCCGATCTGAGGTCTTCGCTACTCGCACGGTTGAGTGACGGAGAATCGGCGGTCGTCGATGAGCTCGCCCGAGCCGAACGCGCGGTCGAGGACATGGCCGAGTGCGGCGTGTCCTTCGAAACCGGCGTAGGCCACCTGGTCGAGGCGCGAATCAACGTCGAGGAATTGGTTCGCGAGATCCAGTCACTGGGAGACGTCATCGATATAAACCCGGGCGAGCTGGATGTCGCCGAATCGAGGCTTCACGCGCTCGATCAGTTGATGCTCAAGTACGGCGGGACCCTATCGGATGTTCTCGCCCATCGCAACGTTCTGGTTCAGGAACGCTCGGAGCTGCTATCTGTCGAAGAGCGGCTCGACGCTGCGGAGGACGCTGCCAACGCCGCACTGCGGAATTTCGACGCGAGTGCGAGAGAGCTCGACACAGCGCGGCTCGCCACCGGGATCGAACTGACGGCTGCGGTCGAAGAAGTGCTCGCCCGGCTCGCAATGGATGGAACCCGGCTCGAGTTTCGCTGGCGGCCGCGGATCGATTCGTCGAGCCCGTTGTCGAGGGATGGGGAGCGGGTGGCGTTCGATGCGGATGGCGTCAACGAGTGTGTGCTTCTGATTGCTGCGAATCCCGGGGAAGAGCCACGGCCGATGGCGCGGATTGCCTCCGGGGGGGAGTTGTCCCGAGTGCATCTCGCGATCCGAACAGTGCTCCGCCAACGACGATCGGTGGTCGGGCTGACGCAACTCTTTGACGAGGTGGATTCCGGTTTGGGTGGGGCGACAGCAGCCGCCCTGGCCGATCTTCTCTCAGATCTCTCGGTGGAGGACCAAGTGCTGGTGGTGACCCATTTGCCGCAGGTCGCAGCCAAGGCTCGGGGTCACTTCAGGGTCGAGAAGATTGTGTCGGAGGACCGAGCGACGACCCACGTTTCCCCTCTCGAAGATGAACAACGGGCGTCGGAGGTTGCGCGTATGTTGGCCGGTGAGGGGCTCACCGATTCGGCCCTCGCCCACGCCCGAACGCTTCTCGAGGAATGATGGTTCGCCTGCCTTTTGTCGAGCCGGAGGACGTGGCCGACGCGGTTCAGACCTGCTGGGACGTTGTCAAAGACGGTGGTGTCCTTCTACTGCCGACGGAGAGCTTTTATGGCCTCGGCGTTGATCCGATGGATAGTGGCGCCGTGAGACGGATATATTCGATGAAAGACCGTCCTTCGGAGCTCGGTCTCCCGGTTCTGTGTGCCGATTGGCAGCAGGTGGAATCTCTGGTCGTGGTTCCGGACCATTTCCGAGTCAAGCTCGGGAGGTTCTGGCCCGCGGCACTGACCGTGGTTCTGCCTGCGATCGGCGATATTCCGGCTGCTCGAGGTGATAGCCTCGCAGTTCGGATTCCGGCATACGCCGAGCTCCGTGCGCTGCTCTACGGGGTGGGCCCGCTCACAGGAACTTCTGCAAATCGCCATGGGACCCCACCGTTCACGACTGTCGACGGGGCGCTCGCGTCGTTAGTCGATGCGCCGGATATCACCCTCGATGCCGGCGCTACTGCGGGCGGGGAGGTCAGTACTCTGATCGATCTCAGGTGGAGCGAGCCAGAGATACTGCGGCGTGGGAAATGTGTCTGGGACGAACCGTATCCGGACAGCTGCTAGCCCGCATCATTCATGAAGTCCCTAATGCGGCGAAGCCTCGCAACTAGACCTCATGAATGATGCGGGCTAACCTCTTGGAGAGCGGGGTCTTCGGTTCAGCAAGGGCGACGAAAACGGCTGTGGAAAAGGCTGTGGAAATCAGGTTAAGGCAGTGTAAACGCAGTGATTTGACGAGAGCGGTGACGAGCGGGCAGGCGACTGTTAAGTCATTTCTTTTCAATAACTTTCTTGGATGTCTTTCATTTTGAGGCCGTTGGAGTTGGGACACATTTTTGATGAATCCACAAGCTGCTGATTTACGGGCGCTTGTGCGGCTCATTTTCGACTTGGATGTTGCCGCCCTAGGAAGGCATGTGGTAGCGTGCGCTTCCCCGATCGCGGGTCGAGTGTGTGACAGATCCAACGAGGCCGTTTCAGGCTCTGGAGAGTGATCGATGATTCGTAAAGTCAAGGGAACCCGGGACATTCTGCCACCGGAATCGAGGCTTTGGGTGGAAGTCGAACGGGTGGCTCATCGTGTTTTCGGCGGGTTCGGTTACGACGAAATTCGGTTGCCGGTGATGGAGCCGACCGAGCTATTCGTGCGCTCGGTCGGAGAGGATACGGACATCGTCAGCAAGGAAATGTATACCTTCGATGACCGCAAGGGTCGTTCGTTGACGCTGCGCCCGGAGGGCACCGCCGGCGTGGCACGTGCGTATATCGAGAATGGCCTCGGGCAAAGGCCGCTTCCACTTCGCCTGAGCTATTTCGGCCCGATGTTCAGGTACGAGAAGATGCAGCGCGGCCGCTACCGCCAGTTCGCCCAGATCGGCATCGAGCTCTTCGGGTCCACGGAGCCCCAGGCCGATGTCGAGGTCCTGCTTGTTCTTCACTCTTTCCTGTCAGCTCTCGGTTTTGCGGATCTGGTCATTGTCCTCAATAACCTCGGTGACCCTGAAGATCGAGTTCGGTTTGTCAACGGATTCAAAAAGGAGCTCAGCCAGAGGCGTGATGAGCTGTGCGCGGATTGCCAGCGACGATGGGATTCCAACCCCCTTCGTATCCTCGACTGCAAGGTGGAACGATGTCGCGAACTGGTGTCTGACACGACGCCGATCGCGGAGGTCGTGAGCGATGAAGCCAGGACCCACGTCAAGGCGGTCGAGGCGGGGCTCCTCGCACTCGACATCCCGGTGCGGCGAGCGCCGAGATTGGTGCGCGGCATCGACTACTATCTGCGCACGGTCTTCGAGGTTGTTTCTCCGCAGCTCGGAGAAGACACTGTCATCTGTGGCGGGGGTAGGTACGACCGTTTGATCTCCGATCTTGGTGGCAAGCACGTGCCTGCCACCGGTTTTGCCATAGGTGAGGACCGCCTGATCGACGTTCTGCCCGAGTCTTTCACAACCAGGGTCATCGACAGGCCATGTGTGGCGGTGCTGCCGGTCGGTGACCCAGCGACCTCCGCTGCGTTAGCGCTGGCGCGGGATCTCGCTCAGCGTGGAGTCTCGGTTTCCACAGAAGTGACGGGCCGCTCACTCAAGGCCGGCCTCAAATGGGCTGGCAAGATCGATGCCCGCGCCGCCGTGATTCTGGGCGAGGAAGAAATGACCAACAGCACCGCGGTGGTGCGCGACCTCGATAGGGGTGAGCAGGAGGCGGTTCTCGTGGAAGAGGTGCCGGCGTACGTGATGGGGCTGATCTCTCGCCAAAGCGACGATTAAACCGGGAATGCATGGAAAGCCAAATTTGAATCGGAGAGAAGCATGACCACCAGCGCTTGGGACAGGCCATGGTGCGCGAGCCTCGGCCGCGACCAGCTCGGAGAACGGATCGAAGTCGTCGGTTGGGTGCGTCGCCGCCGTGATCTCGGCGGATTGGTCTTCGTCGACCTTCGTGATCGGAGTGGTTTCCTCCAGCTCGTCTTTGAAGAAGAGCTGGTGGCGGAAGGTGAGCGGCTCTCCCCCGAAGATGTGGTGAAAGTCACCGGTACCGTCCGCGAACGAGCCGAGGGGCAGGCCAATCCGGAGCTGGCGAGCGGCGAGATCGAGATCAAGGTCGAGGGGCTCGAGGTCCTCAACACGGCGGCGACGCCGCCGTTCGTGGTCGAGAACAGGGTCAATGCGTCCGAGGAGCTGCGGCTCACCCACCGGTATCTCGATCTGAGACGCCCCGAGATGATGGCGAACCTCACGCTGCGGCACCGAGTGGTGACGGAGATCCGCGGTTTCTTCGATGAAATGGGTTTCATCGACGTGGAAACCCCGATATTGACGCGATCGACCCCGGAGGGTGCACGCGACTTTCTCGTCCCATCGAGGATCCACGAGGGATCGTTCTACGCGCTGCCCCAGTCGCCACAGCTCTTCAAACAGCTCCTCCAGGTTGCCGGCTGCGGACGGTACATGCAGATTTCGCGGTGTTTCCGGGACGAAGACCTGCGCGCGGACCGGCAGCCCGAGTTCACCCAGGTTGATATCGAGGCGTCCTTCGTTTGTGAGGAGGACATCTACTCGCTGATCGAGGGGCTTTTTGCGAGGATCTTTCCCATTGTCGGCATCGAGCCACAGCTACCGTTTCCCCGCCTGACGTACCGCGACGCCCTGGAAAGGTTCGGTACAGACCGACCTGACACGCGTTTTGGCCTGGAGCTGGTGGAGCTGGGAGAGCTGGCCGAAGGTTGCGGATTCAGGGTCCTCGAGCAGGCAGCCGCTGAAGGCAGGGTGAAGGGCCTCGTGCTTTCGGGTGGTGCTGCGCTGTCGCGCAAACAACTCGACAACCTGGCGGAGGTGGTTCGACCGCACGGCGCGGCCGGGGTGCTGTGGTTCAAACGCACCCAGGACGGAGTCGCCTCGCCGGCCAAGAAGGCCCTCGGCGACGACGGCGTCTTGCGGTTTCTCGAGGGCGCCAGTGCCGGAGAAGACGATCTGTTGCTCGCGATCGGTGGTGCTGAAGCGATGGTCTTCGCCGCCCTCGGTGCCCTCAGACTCCACCTCGCGCGCGAGAACGGTCTCATCCAGGAAGGTCGCCACGATTTCCTGTGGGTGACAGATTTCCCTCTCCTCGAGTGGGATCAGGACGACCACCGGTACTACGCCATGCACCACCCGTTCACCTCACCGCGGATCGAGGATGCTGCGCTGCTCGACAGCGATCCGGCAGCCGCGCACGCCCGTGCATATGACGTGGTCATGGATGGCGTCGAGCTCGGGGGGGGGTCGATCAGGATCCACGACCCTGAGCTCCAGGCAAAGGTCTTTGCAGCCCTCGGCATAGATGCCGATGAGGCACGGTCGCGCTTCGGTTTTCTGCTCGAGGCGTTTCGTTACGGAGTACCGCCGCACGGTGGCATCGCGCTCGGGCTGGACCGACTGGTGATGTTGATGGCAGGTCGAGAATCGATTCGCGATGTCATCGCCTTTCCAAAAACGACGTCTGCCACCTGCCTGATGACCCGGGCACCTTCGGGAGTCGACTCGAAGCAGCTCGAGGAGCTCGGCTTGCGAAAAGACGGCTAGCCCGCATTATTCATGAGGTCTCGTGGCGAGGGCGGCGAGGTGTCGTGCGCAGTAAGGTCGGCGACCAAGAGGCCCGACCCGGTCAGTTCTCCGGACGGTCGCCGAGTGTGAACTCGCCGCGTTCCACAGCAGAGAGGAGCCGTCTTGCCTCGTCGGCGTCCTCCGGGGCGACCAGGATCTCCACCTGACCGAGCCCATCGAGGGTCAGACCGTGAGTCTTTCGCAACGCCTCACCGCGGGTCGCCGTTTTTATGCCATGGGCGGCGAGAAACGAGCGCACCTGATCTTCCTCGGGCGCTCCCTGTGCAGAGAAGATGACGATCCATCGAGGTTGCATCGGCGTCGACGGTAACACACCACAGAGTTGACAGTTTGTGGGCCCGTTGCTATGCTCCCATCCCCCTTTTTGAGGGGTTGTTCTTTGTTAGTCAACACGACGAAGGCGGGTCGGAAGCGTCCACGGGACCACCCGTCCGTAGTCCCTGAGTGGATGTTCGACCGTTCGACGCGGCGAGCATTGATCTCAGGAAAATAGGCGCGTAGCTCAGCTGGTTAGAGTACTACCTTGACACGGTAGGGGTCAGCGGTTCGAGTCCGCTCGCGCCTACCATTTGTGGATCCGTGAAGGCGCGTAGCTCAGTTGGTTAGAGCGCATCCCTCACACGGATGAAGTCCGCGGTTCGAGTCCGCGCGCGCCTACCACTTTTGTTGCCCGACCCCGTGGTCGGGTTTTTGTGTTTTTGAAGAGCGTTCGAGCCAGTCTCGACTGGCGCATCGACAGGAGAACGAGATGAGCGAAACAGTTCGGGTGAGCCTACCGGACGGAAGCGAGCGGGAGTTCCCCGCCGGTGTCACCGTCCTCGAGGTAGCCGAGGCCATCGGCCCCCGGCTTGCCCGTGACACGGTGGCGGGTATCGTCAATGGGGATCTGGTCGATCTGCGGACCCCACTCACCGCCGACGCCGACCTTCGCATCATTACGCCGAAGGACCCTGAAGCCGGTGACGTGATCCGCCATTCTGCCGAGCACGTGCTGGCCGATGCGGTCAAGCGCCTGTGGCCAGGGACTCCGATAGATGCCGGACGGCAGGACCACTCCGAAAAATATCAGTACGACTTTCGGTTTCCGCGGGCCTTCAAGCCCGAGGATTTCGAAAAGATCGAGCAAGAAATGGCGCAGATCATCGCAGACGATCTCGAATTCGAGCGGCGAGAGGCCGATCGTGACGAGGTTCGTCGGGTGATGACGGAACGTGGGGAGGACATCAAGCTGGTGCGCCTGGACGCGATTCCGGAAGGCGAAACCATCACCCTGTACTCTCACGGCCCATTCCTCGATCTCTGCCGCGGACCGCACGTACAGCGCACGTCGCAGATCGGCGCGGTCCGGTTGCTGGAAGCTTCGGGAGCCTATTTCAGGGGTGACGAGCGCAACGAGATGCTGCAGCGCATCTATGGTACGGCGTTCGCCACCAAGAAGGAGCTCGATGCGTACTTCGCGCGCCTCGAGGAGCTCAAACGCCGCGATCATCGGCGGCTGGGCCGCGAGCTCGATCTCTTCTCGTTCCACCAGGTGGCTCCGGCGAGCCCGTTCTTCCACCCGCGCGGAGCGCTGGTCTACAACGCTCTGATCGAGCTCATGCGGGAGAAGTACGTGGCCTACGGATACGAAGAGGTCATCACCCCGCAGATCTTCGATGTCGAGCTGTGGAAGCAATCGGGCCACTACGAGAACTACCGCGACGACATGTTTTTCGCCGACGCCTTCGACGACGTCGAGGAGCGCAGCTCGAGCATCAAGCCGATGAACTGCCCCTCGCACTGTGTCCTCTTCGGTGGCAAGGCTCACTCCTACCGCGATCTTCCGCGCCGCATCGCGGATTTCGGCCGCCTCCACCGCTACGAGCGATCGGGTGTCGTGACCGGGCTGACCCGGGTGAGGAGCTTCTCACAGGACGACGCCCATATCTTCTGCACGCCGGATCAGATCGAAGCGGAGATCACCTCGCTGTTCGATTTCATCTTCGAGATTTATGAGCTTTTTGCTTTTGAAGATGTGGCGGTCTATCTGTCGACACGACCAGCGAAGGCGATGGGCGACCCGAAGGTGTGGGAGCACGCCGAGACGGTTCTTGCGAGCTGTCTGGAGAGCCGCACCGACGTCGAGTTCACAGTCAAGGATGGAGAGGGAGCGTTCTACGGCCCGAAGATCGATTTCGATGTCCGAGACGCTCTTGGCCGCTCCTGGCAGCTGGCGACGATTCAGCTCGACTTCCAGATGCCCGAGCGGTTCGAGTTGACGTATGTCGACTCGAACGGCGAAGAGCAGCGGCCGGTCATGATCCACCGCGCCATCCTGGGTTCGCTGGAAAGGTTCTACGGCGTGATGCTCGAGCACTTCGGTGGCGACTTCCCTCCGTGGCTCGCGCCGGAACAGGCCCGGGTGCTGCCGATCACCGATGCGGTCAACGACTACGCCGAAAAGGTGTCTGCCGAGCTGACTTCTCGGGGGCTGCGTGCGGAGGTCGACCGGCGATCGGAGAAACTCGGCTACAAGATCCGCGACGGAGAAACCATGAAGGTGCCCTACCTCCTGGTTGTGGGGCAACGCGAGGCTGATGACGAAACTGTTTCCCTTCGCCTGCGGCACCGAAGGGACGAGGGCGTCCACCCCCTGGCCAAGGTGGCGGACCGCATCACCAACGCCGTCAAGACTCGATCACTGGAGCTTTGAGGCTTTTGGAGAAAAGGAGCTCGTTATGCCGAAGTTGAAGACCCACCGTGGCGCTGCAAAACGGATCAAACGAACCGCAAGCGGCAAGTTCAAGCGGCACCACGCCTACCACTCGCATATCCTGACCAAGAAATCCCGCAAGCGGAAGCGCAAGCTGCGCTCGTCCACCATCGTCGCCCCGGGCGACGCAAAGGTGCTCGAGAAAATGCTCGCGGCACAGAAATAGGGAGGCGGCATGCGCGTCAAAAGATCAACCAATCGCAAGGACCGACGCAAGAAAATTCTCAAACTGGCGGAAGGCTATTGGGGCGGCAAATCCCGGCTGCACCGTACCGCCAAGATCCAGGTCGACAAATCTTTGCAGTATGCATACCGGGATCGCAAGCAACGCAAGCGTCAGTTCCGCACGCTGTGGATCTCACGAATCAATGCTGCCGCTCGCGAGAATGGCACCACCTACTCGGCTCTCATCTCGGGCCTGAAGAACGTCGGCTGCGACCTCGATCGCAAGGTCCTCGCCGACCTCGCGGTGCGCGACCCCAAGGCTTTTACCCAGATCGTCGAGCTCACGAAGCAGGCCGAGAGCTGAGGCCTCGGTGAGCACCGCGCGACTCGATGAGGTGCGCTCCGCGTTCCTCGCCGACCTCGAAAAGGCGGGTGGCGAAGCCGACGCCGTGGAGAAGGTGCGCGTCGCCTACATCGGCAAGAAGAGCGGTGTCCTCAACGAGCTGACAGCAGCGCTGCGGGATTTGCCCAATGAGGACAAGCGGGAGTACGGGAAGGCTCTGAACGAGCTCAAGAACTTGATCAAGGAGACGCTCGATAAGGCTGCGACCGCGGACCACCGAGCCGAGATGGCGGCAGGAGTTCAAAGGGTCGACGTCACGCTCCCCGGCAAACCCGTGCGCCACGGCGCCCAGCACCCGGTACATATCGTGCGTCGAAGGATCGAGGAAATTTTTCTCCGCATGGGCTACGACGTCGAAGCGGGTCCGGAAGTGGAGGACGACTGGCATAACTTCGAGGCCCTCAACATCCCGCCGGACCACCCGGCGCGCGACGATCAGGACACGTTCTATCTCCCGCAAGGCTACCTGCTACGCACCCATACGTCTCCGGTGCAAGCACGGGTAATGGAGCGAAGCCAGCCGCCGATTCGCACGATCGCTCCCGGCCGGGTCTACCGTCGCGATTCGGACCTGCGACACTCGCCGATGTTTCACCAGATCGAAGGTCTCCTGGTGGATGAGGGCATCACCTTCGGCCACCTCAAGGCGACGCTCGAGACCTTTCTTCACGTGCTCTTCTCGGATGATGTCGAGGTTCGGCTCCGTCCCGGGTACTTCCCATTCACCGAGCCGTCGGCCGAGGTTGACATCTCGTGCATTTTTTGCGACCGGAAGGGCTGCGGCGTGTGCTCGGGCTCCGGCTGGATAGAGATCCTCGGTTCGGGCATGGTCGACCCACGCGTCTTCGAGGCGGTGGGCGTCGATTCCGGCCGCTATACCGGTTTTGCCTTCGGCTTCGGTCTCGACCGTATCGCCATGCTGGTCTACGGCATTCCCGATCTCCGGCAGCTCTTCGCCGGTGACCAGCGCCTGACGAGGCAGTTCGCATGATCTTCGATTCTGATTGGCTTGTAGAGCACCTCGACGGGGCGCCGGATCTCGACACGGTGGCCGAGAGACTGACTGACTGCGGATGTCTGGTGGAGCTACGCGAACCTGGTGACGGTGCCGAGAAGTGGGATGTCGAGGTCACCACGAATCGTCCAGATACGATGAATCACCGTGGTCTTGCGCGCGAAGCGGCGGTGGCAACGGGCAGCCGACTCCGACCGATCGAGTTCGAACTCTCGGAGAATGATGAAGATGCGTCCGATTTGGTCACGATCGAGATCGACGATCCGGAGCTCTGCTCGCGCTATGTGGCGAGGATCATTCGTGGAGTGAGTGTGGGCGCTTCGCCGGACTGGATGCAGCGGCGCCTGCTCAACTGTGGTGTGCGACCTATCAACGCGGTTGTTGACGCGACGAACTTCGTTCTTCTCGAGCTGGGACAACCGCTGCACGCCTTCGACCTCGATCTCGTCCGCGGCCGGCAGATCATCGTCCGTTCCGCGAAGGACGGCGAGAAACTCACAACGCTGGACGGCGAAGGGCGTGAGCTCGATCCCTCGATGCTCATGATCGCCGACGGTGAAGGCGTGGTTGCACTCGCAGGGATCATGGGCGGTGCGGATTCGGAGATCCACGACGATACGGTCGACGTACTTCTCGAAAGCGCTCATTTCAACGCCCTGTCGGTGCGCCGCACGGCCCGCCGCCTCGGCATGCACACCGAAGCCTCGCATCGATTCGAGCGCGGAACCGACCCCGAGATGGCGGCAATAGCCTGCGATCGGGCTGCGGCGTTGATCGCCGAGCTCGCGGGAGGCCAAGTGTGTCGCGGGCGGATCGACATCCATCCCGCGCCGTGGGAGGCGCGCCGGATGGAGATCTCGGTGTCTTCCCTGTCGGCATTCGCCGGGCTTGAAATACCTGCCGAACGGGCGGTGCAGATACTCCAGGGCCTCGAGTTCTCTCCCGAGCTGGCCGGCGACATCATCCGCGTCAGCGTGCCGCCGCATCGGGTTGACATCGATCGCGTGACCGACCTCTACGAGGAGGTCATCCGGCACGTCGGCTATGACGCCGTTCCGTCCGAGCTTCCGGTTTTGCCGACCACCCCCGGGCGCCGGAACCCCAACTGGGAACTCATCGATCGGACACGCGATGCGGCAGTCGCAACAGGCCTGGTGGAGATCATGACCTGGAGCTTCATCGACCCCGACGTCGACGAACTGGTGGCCACCCACCCGCTGTGCCTCGGGGCTCCGCTGCCGTTACAAAACCCCCTCGCCCAAACACAGGGCACGATGCGACGGTCTCTGCTGCCGGGTCTGTTGGACGCCGCCGGAACCAATTTCAATCAGGGCGAGCAGTCGATCGCGATGTTCGAGCAGGGGCGGGTCTTCGGCCTGGGCGAAGAAGGCGGGCCGTGCGAGAGTGAACGTCTCGGCGTCGTGCTGTCCGGTGACATGGGGAACCGTGAGGATGCATTCTCTCGTCTCAAGGGCATCGTCGAGGATGTCTTGGCCCGCGTCGGGCTTCCATCTGTCATCTGGAAGAACGGCGGTGATCCGTGGCTCGATCCCGACGCCGGTGCCAAACTGGTGACCGACGACGGCACGGTCATCGCGCTGGCCGGAGGGCTGTCGCGCGATTTGGCTCAGCGGTGGGACGTGCGCCACGACGTGATGGTGGCGGAGATCGACCTTGGCCTCGCGACTGAACCGCCACTGGCTCGATTCGAAGCCCTGCCTCGGCACCCTTCGGTAGTCATGGATATGACCGTCGAACACGCTCAGGAACTTGGTTTTGCCGAACTCGAGAGCGCGGTGCGCTCGCTTGCCGGCGACTGGGTCGAAGAAATGAGCTATGTGACGCAATTCAAACCCAAGGGCGAGCCCCGGCTCGTGCGAACGACCTTGCGGTTGGTGTACCGTCATTCCGAAAGGTCGCTGACCCAGGAAGAAGTCAACGCCGCGCACGAGGAATTGCGGCAAGGTCTCGCGGAAAAGCTCGGCGTCGCCTTCGCCTGAGCTGAAAGGGAGGATCGATGGCAATGGATGCGGTGCTCAAGGAGCTCGAGTCGAGGATCGAGGAATTGGTCAAAGCCTATCAGGCAGCGAAGAAATCTGAAGCTGAACTGGCTGCTCAGGTTGCCGAGCTGGAATCCAAACTGCAATCGGACTCAGAGCTCACCGGGCGCGTGGCGGAATTGGAGAAGCAGCGCGACGATCTCGGCAAACGCCTGACCAAGGTTCTCTCCCTCATTGACGCCACCCTCGCCAGTGAAGGGTGAGCGTCGCGTCAATTATCGGGCGTCTCAGTCGCCCGCGAGAGTGACGCTTCGATTCGTTCCGCCGTCTCGGTGTGACCCAATCGCCGAAGCATCTGAGAACGCATGATCTCGATCTCGACCGTCTGCTTCGATGCCCCCCATGAATAGACCGACAGGAGAGCCAAGACCGTCGCCAGCGAAACGCCAGCGAACCACAGCCGTTGCCCTTCAACAACCCGTAACAGTGACCGCACGACGGCGACGGTGGTGATTGCCCCCACCATGATCACCACGGCGACCGATGCCACGCCGGACACCGTACTGAAGAGGTTCGCAAATCCGACGCCGTCGAGAAGTGATGGCATCACCAGTTGAGCGAACGGTGCTGTGAACTCGGGCGCGAAAAAGGGAGTCAGCGAAATCGACAACACGGCATGAATCGCCGAGATCGACACGAGTATCGCGACACATGCGATGCGCCACCGTCCCGTTGAAAATTCCTGAAGGCCGATGAATGCGGTAACCAGAGCGAGCGGAAGGATCGGCACGAGGTGACGGGCCGCCGCGCACCAACCGGCCTGCCAATCGACGAAACCAGCGGCGAACAGGACATAGAGAGATATGGCCCCCAAAAGCGGACCGGCATCTCTCCATCCACGGTCATGCACCATTCTCCGGAGACCAGGGAGCACGAACACGAGGAGTGGACAGTAGTACAACATGCCCCTGCTGGCGCTGAACAAGACGCCCCACAGAGATTCGATCGTTGGCAGAGAAATTCCGAGGAAACCTGTGTCGTGGATGGCCTGGAAATCTCGATGCGCCTTGAAGGTGTAGCCGGTGATCCAGGGTGCGCCGAATGCCAGGTGGTGATACACGAGTGCCGGAGACATGCCGACGATCGTTCCGGCAGCGGCGCTTACCAGCAGTGGAACTGCGGTCCGACGGACCAGCAAGGTCGTGAAGATCACAGCAACAATGAGTATCGTCGGATACTCGGTGGTGATCGCGAAACCCGCTGCCGTGCCACCGAGCACAGCGCGGCTCGTCGTGAGGTCTCGCCGGGTCCCGGGAGAGCCGAGCAGACCGAGCCACGCCAGGGTCACCAGCAGTGCAGCCGGTGCGTGGCCGAAGAACACGCCGCCGTAAGTCCAGATCGGAGTTGCGAGGGCGGTAATGAGCGCGAGGGCGGTCCGCTGCGTCTGATTGATATTGGGCACCGCGCCGGCGAGGAGGAACGCCAGACCTGCCGCGGGCAGGGCGACCAGGAGCAGGGTCAAGGCGTGGCGCAGTGGCCAGAACGCCGGGAGGTCCGATGAGGTTGTGCGTGGGAGGATCGGATCCAGTATCCAAACGAGAGGCGCGGCCATCAGAGACAATCCTGGTGCTTTGTCGGAGTAGACTCCGCCGTCGCGAAAAGAGACGTCCTCGGAAAGGCCGTAAACTCCGGCGGCTCTGGCGATGTCGATCTGCGACCAGAATGCCAGGGAGACGGCTAGCTCGATGCGTGCGACCTCGTTCGGGTTCGTCGCTGGTGGCGATCCGGCGAGGGGAAGGAAATAGAGCCCGAGCACGAAGAGAAGCGGCGGGCCTATCCACCACCGGCGTGACTGCCGTCCGAGCCCTTCGCGAGAGATGGCTTCATTGCCACTCATCAGGACGGCTTTCCGCCCGTTGCGGCCACCACTGGCGACGGATTCCTGGAAAACGACGAGGACGTACTTATTCGGTTTTCCATGGCTGAAATCGAGTGTATCTTAACGGCCGATTCAGCTGTTTGGATCGGGACATCGGCAGCTCGTTTGAGGGTTCGTCAGGCGCGAGATTTCCATTTTGCGATGCTGTATACTCGTCGTGGGAGGAACTAGCCGATGGCGACCGTCAGAGCCACAGTCGAAGTATTCGGCCAACGGCTCGGTCTGCGTGCGGATGGCGATGAGGCGAGGGTCCAGGAGATCGCTCGTTTCGTCGATTACCGGATGCGCGAGGTTGCCGATCGCAGCTCGAGTGTAGACACGGTCAAGATCGCGGTCTTGACCGCCTTGAATATCGCTGACGAACTGTTTCAGGAAAAAGAATCGGATCAGGACACCCGGCAGAAGAGATTGGAGAAACAGGCCAAACGTCTCGTAACCAAGATCGAAGAGGCCATGAAGCCCGGCGAAGCCGGGAAGGAGAAGTAAGAACTCGGAGGTCCCTACGCGGTTGGTGATGAGTGAAACTATCGTTGAACCAACACCTATTTGAAGGGTTGCCGGGTTCCTTCGCCCCGATGCCTGCCTCACGGCGGGAGACGGGTGCGGGACAGGCACCCACCTGTGGTTTCGCAGGTTCAAATAGGGTTGCTCACACGGCCGAAGCGGGGGCCTCCATTTCATCCTCGTGAGACCTTTGTCCGCTCCAACCTGACGCTGGTTGCACTGATCGCTCCTTGACATGGGGGTGCATCGTGGAACTACTTCCGGTAGCAGCGGGAGGTCTGCTGCTGCTCGCTCTGGTCGCACTAGTTGTTGAATGGGGGTTGTGGAGGCGTTCGCGCAACGCGGCGGGTCGTCTCATCGCCAATGCAGAGAAGGAGGCGACCCGTATAACAGCCAGGGCCAAGATCGAAGGGCAGCGGATCCAAAAAGACGCCGAGATACTGGCGCGTGAACGACTTCTTGCAGCGCGTACCGAATTCGAGCGCGAGACCCGTGATCTGAGGGTCGAACTTGCCGAGCGCGCTTCAGAAATCGAAGAAAATCAGAAAATGCTCGTCGAACGTGACGCGGATCTCGCTCAACGCGACCAAGCAGTGGTCACGTTGGAAGCCGACATCCAGGAGAGGAACGAACGCCTCGTGGAGCGCGAGCAAGAGCTCGAAAGCTCCATCTCCGAGCAACGAACCCGGCTCGAACAAATCGCTGGGCTCACCGTGGAACAGGCAAAGGCCGAGCTGCTGAGATCGATGGAGAATGAGGCCAGAATCGATGCGGCAAACCTGGTCAAACGGATCGAAGACGAGACCACGGAAAAAGCCAAGGAAAAGGCCAGACGGGTCATCTCCATGGCGATCCAGCGCATTGCCTCGGAGCACGTGGTCGAAAGCACGGTCTCGGTCGTCGATCTCCCATCGGATGAGATGAAGGGCCGGATCATCGGTCGCGAGGGTCGCAATATCAGAGCCTTCGAGCAGGCCACGGGCGTCGACCTGATCGTCGACGACACGCCGGGTGCGGTCATCCTGTCGTGCTTCGAGCCAGTACGGCGGGAAATTGCCCGACAGGCATTGGCCAACCTCATCCAGGACGGTCGGATCCATCCCGGGCGGATCGAAGAGTTGGTTGCCAAGGTGCAGGGCGAGATGGAGGAGAAACTGCTTGCCGATGGAGAGGCAGCGGCGCTCGAGGCCGGGATTCCCGACCTCCATCCAGAGCTCTTGAAGTTGCTTGGCCGCCTGCAATTCCGTTCCTCGTACGGTCAGAACGCGCTCAAACATTCGATGGAGGTGGGTTGGCTGAGTCATCACATGGCGGGCGAGCTCGGCGCTGATGCGCAGGTCGCAAAGCGAGCCGGTCTGCTGCATGACATCGGCAAGGCGGTGGATCGCGAGATGGACGGAACCCACCTCGAGCTGGGCCGCGAGCTGTTACGCAAGCACGGTGAGTCGGAACAGGTGATTCACGCGATGGAGTGCCACCACGGAGATTACGACCCGCACTCGGTCGAGGCCGTGCTGGTGACCGCCGCTGATGCGCTGTCGGCTGCGCGGCCGGGTGCGAGGCGTGAGATCCTCGAGAACTACATCAAACGCCTCGAGAAACTCGAGAGCATGGCAACGGACTTCAAGGGGGTGGAGAAAGCTTACGCCATCCAAGCGGGCCGCGAGCTGCGGATCGTGGTCGAGTCGGGATCGGTGTCGGACGAAGACGCGATCTGGCTTGCGCGTGATCTCGCGAAGAAGGTCGAGGCGGAACTCACCTACCCCGGACAGATCAAGGTCACGGTCATTCGCGAGACCAGGGCGGTGGAGTACGCTCGTTGATCCGACTCCTCTTCATTGGTGATGTCATGGGTTCGGCGGGTCGGCGAGCGGTCAGCACCGAGCTGGAATCGGTCGTCGACCGGGAGCGCGTCGATTTCGTAATCGCCAATGTCGAGAACCTGGCAGGCGGATTCGGGATCACGGCCTCGGTGCTCGAGGAGCTCGATGCGTTGCCGATTCAGGTTTGGACCACCGGCAATCACGTCTGGGACAAGAAGGAGGGCGTGCCGCTGCTCGACGCGCACCCGTCACTATTGCGGCCGGCCAACTACCCGGAGGGCAACCCGGGATGTGGCTGGTGCGTCGAGGAAACCGCCACTGGAATTCCGGTTGCGGTCATCAATCTCCAGGGGCAGGCACTGATGGCGCCGATCGACAATCCGTTCCATCGTGCTGACGAAGTGCTCGAGGAGATTGCCAGGGAGCACCCTGAGGTCAAGGTCATCGTGGTGGACATGCACGCAGAGGCGACCTCCGAGAAACAGGGGATGGGCTGGTATCTCGACGGACGCGTGACCGCGGTCCTCGGCACCCATACGCACGTGCCGACGGCTGACGAACGCATCCTGCCGCAGGGCACTGCATTTCAGACTGACGTCGGCATGACCGGGCCTTACGAATCGGTCATCGGGATGAGACCGGAGAAGGTACTCGAACGATTTCTCTACAATACGCCGCGCCCGTTTCAGCCGGCAAAGCGAGATATTCAGCTTCGAGGTGCGCTGGTGGATGCCGACGAGAAAACCGGTCGTGCGTGCACCATCCGTCGCCTCCGCGTCGACGTCACCTAAACCGCATTATTCATGAGGTCCCTTTTGCGACCAGCGATGCATCATACGCAGCGGTGTTTGCTCGCTTCGAGGCGCTCCTTCTTGCCGCCGTCCCAGCGAGACTTGATGAATCACGCGGGTTAGTCTCTCGCCTATGACAGCTTCCCGGCGTCTGCCGACGAGTCTTCTTGTAGACCTGCCCAACTGGGTCGGCGATCAGATGATGACCTTGCCCGCGCTCAACCGTCTGGTACAGGGCAATCGAGATGGAATGACCACCCTCCACACGCGGCCTAACATGGTGCGCTTCCTGAAGGCGGTGTTTTCGGATGTCGGTGTCGTATCGAGCCCGAGAAAGGCTTCGCCGATTTCTTCCGCTCTGCGCCTGCGTCGCGACGGACGAAGATTCGAGTCGGCTGTGACCCTCCGCAACTCGGCTCGCGCCAAGATCTTCATTCGGCTGATGGCTCCGTGGTGTGCCGGAAGTCTGGGTGAGGGGGCGCGGGTTTTTCTGACAGCTCCCTGTCGGGTAGATCGCAGTCAGCACCAGGTCCACGACGCTGATGCCATTCTCGACACGCTCGGGCTCGAGGCCCCGGATCCGTCGTGGTGCCCGGATTTGCCCCTCGATCTGTTGGGTGAAGGCAGGGAAGCGCTGCGCGCGGCCGGCGATGGGACCAGCGTTGTCGGCCTCGCTCCATCGTCGGCCCGCGGTGAGACGAAGCGTTGGCCGGTTCGCTGCTTCGCTCGGCTTGCCGACCGATTGCTGGCGAAGGGATTCCAGCCGGTTGTCGTGATCGGTCCGGGTGAGGACATGATCGCAGAGGAACTGTGTCGCTCATTAGGTCGCGATCTGCCGATTGTCGGAAAGAATGCGGATGTCGCAGCCCTCGCGGCCACAGTCACGTGCCTGCCTTTACTGGTCGGCAACGATTCGGGGCCGATGCAGCTTGCCGCACGTCTTGGGACCCCGGTGGTTGCGATTTTCGGCCCCAGCAGTCCCAGTCGTACCGCTCCGCTAGGTCCGGGCCATCACGTGATCACACCGTCGTCCCTGTCCTGTCGGAGCGCGTGCAGGATTCTGGTGGAGGAAGTCGCGTCCGTAACCCTCGATGTGCTCGAATCGGCCGGTTCCAATCCTCGTGATAGGTTGTTGAGGTGAAACGCTGGCGAGGCCACAACCTGTGCTCCCATCCAGGACCTGTACTCGGGGGTGCATGGTGAAAAAAGTAGCGTTGTTGGTCGGCGGAGCGGCGTTGGTCACAATTGCGGCCGCGATTCCTTACTTCCCTCGCGGCACGGACCTTTACGTTCACGTGTTGTGGCCGTGGCAGGTCATGCGCTGCCTGCACGCCGGAGCGCTGCCAGTGTGGTTGCCGGATCTCAACGCGGCGTACGGGTCTCCGGGGATCGGTCTGTACTCTCCGTTGAGCCCGACAATATGCGGTGCACTGGGTTTGATTTTCGGCACAGGCGGCCGCGGTGTGCGGGCAGCTCTTGTCCTGGCTGCCATGGCGGTGGTGGCAGTCGCACCGGGGTCCCGTCGCCGGGCAAGACTGATGACGGCCGTGTTGGTGCTCTTCTCGCCGGTCATGCTGACCGAGTTCTTCGGCCGCTTTCCGGTTGCCCAACTGCTGGCGGTCCCGATTGCCTGGGTGGTCCTCGAAACGGCGGCCAAAGGGCGCTGGCGATGGGAGCGCGAGGGACTTCTGTTTTCGGTCCTGTGGTTGATGCACGCGCCGACGACCATGCTGGTGGGTATGATCAGCGTGTTCGCGATTGTCATTGGCCATGCTCTCGATCGCCTAGAAACTGGCGAGCGGAATCGTCCGACGGCCATCATGAAACAACCCGCCGTGCAGTTGGGAACGGCCCTCGTGGTGGCTGCCGGCCTGACTCTCTGGCACTGGTTCCCGCTCATTGGGATGGCGTCAGATTTCCCGCTCCGGTCAGCTCTGACTGAGGGCGAGCACAATCCGCTGCGCAATTTTATCGGCGTTTCCGGTCCCCACCTTTCCGACATCAACATTGCGATGGGATGGGCGGCCGTCGGCCTGCTCACTGCTTTGCTGGTGAGTGGATCGTGGAAGACGAGAAGGGGAGCTCTGGCGGTCATCGCGGTCATCCTGTCGACCTGGATTTCAGGTCCGGTATGGCGATACGTGGCACCACTCGACTGGATTCAGTTCCCGTGGAGGTGGTTGTTCCCCGCAGTGTTGCTGGCGACGCCAGCGATAGTCGAGGCTCTTCCCAGCCAGAGAATGAGCAACCGAATAGCGGCGCTGGTGGCACTGCTGATTCCACTCTTCGGAATGCCGCCGCTTCAGATTGTGCCGGATCCGGCGCTCGACGTCGGAACCGTCCCGCTCGAGGCCGGCGAACGCGTGGCGGAATGTATTTCGGGCAATCCCCTCCTGATCGACGTCATGGAGCACCGCCCGTTGTGGTGGGAGGACATGGCCGAGACAATGGCCCTCGTCGGCCCGGCCCGCGCGGTGCTGGTGCCGTCTGGGGGCACTGTCGAGATCGTGGAATGGAACCCGCTCGAGAGGCGCCTGGTTGTCGATACCCCCGTCCCCGCGACCCTCGTCGTCAGGCTCCTTGCCGATCGGCATTGGATCGCGTCGGTCAATGGTCGATCAACCGAGCCGACGCGATGGGGAGCAGCCGTGGCGACGACTACTCCGGCCGGAAGGAGCGAGATCGATGTCAGCTGGCACGCCGACCCGACTGCCGGAATCGGCGTCATCGTCGGGTTGTTCCTGCTGGGCGTGATCTATAAACGATTCAGGCGGACGCAGCGGTCCGTACCCCATCCCTGACAACGACGCGGCCGTTCTTGACGACGTGTCGCACTGGGTTGACGCCGAAGTGGTAGACCAGGTGGTGATAGGTGGGTGCTCGAAGGACGATAAGGTCGGCCCTTTTGCCTACCTCGATGCTGCCGATCTCATGTGCCCGACCGATGGCGGCAGCAGCGTTGAGCGTCGATGCAGTGACGGCTTCTGCCACCCCGAGGCCCATGCCGAGAGTCGCGAGAGCCAGGATCATCGGCATCGACTCGGTCGGTGAGGAGCCGGGGTTGCAGTCGGTTGCCAACGCCACCGCACAGCCAGCGTTCACCAGCTCTCGGGCCGGTGCCCATTCCGAGCGGAGAAAGAAGGAGGTGCCAGGCAGGAGGACAGCGACGGTCTCGGAGCTCGACAGAGCGTTCACGCCCCCCGGGGTAACGCACATCAGGTGATCTGCCGAGAGGGCGTTCAGCTCGACCGCGAGCTCTGTCCCGCCAAGCGGCGTCAGCTCATCAGCGTGGAGGTGAATGCCCCAGCCGAAGTCCTCGGCATCGGCCAGGAGGCGTCGGGTCTGGTCAAGACTGAAGACTCCCGTCTCACAGAAGACGTCCACCGCCTCGGCCAGGCCGAGCTGCGCGATCCGAGGGTGGATATCTTCGATCAGCTGCTGTACCCAGCTTTCCGGATCGTGTCGATATTCGGGCGGAATCTCGTGCGCTGCGAGGCAGGTCGGGTGGAGATCGACCGGATGCAAACGGTCGGCTTCGCGGATCACCTCGAGCATGCGCACTTCGGTGTTCAGTTCAAGCCCGTATCCGGACTTCGCCTCGATCGTGGTTGTGCCATGCGTCAGGAAGCGATCGAGACGGTCCACCGTTCCTGCCAAAAGTCTTTCCAGGCTCGTCGCTCGAGTCGCTCGCACCGTTGAATTGATCCCCCCTCCAGAGGCAGAGATGTCCATGTAGCTTTCGCCGTGGAGGCGGCGGTCGAACTCGTCTTCCCGAGACCCGGCCCAAACCGGATGCGTGTGAGGATCAACGAAACCCGGAAGGACGCAACAGCCATCGACGTCCAGCGTTTCCTCGGGAGCGCCAAATCGCCGCTGGTCTTCGGATGCCTCACCAACGAATACGATACGGCGATCGTCGCAGCGGATGACCGCATCGGGCCAGACATCCAACATCGCGAGCTCTGGCCCGCGTCGCGCGCCGCTTCCAGTCGGGGTGACGACCTGGTGGGCGCCTCGGATCAGCAGGCTCATCCGGGGTTCTCGGTAAGATCCGCCGCCGGCCGTTGAAACGTCGCGATCTGGGGAACGGTAGGCTCCTCGCGCTCGCGCCGTTGGTCGTCCTGGACGATGCCCTGAAGAAGCTCGACGATTCGATTGAGCTCCGACCGCACCTCGCGCCGCCGGTTTCGGAGATCCGAGATTATGGTCTCGATATTGCGGGCGCGCTGGTTGGCCTCTTCGACCAATCGTTCGGCCAGACCGTGGCCCTCACCGACGATTCGCTGGCCTTCGGCCCGGGCGACCTCGATCGTGGTTTCAGCGGAGCGCTGGGCCGCGACCAGGGCCTCCTTGAGAGCGGACTCCCTTTCGCGGAACGCGGAGAGTTCCTGTTCCATATGATGCACCCGTTGCTTCAGTTCGCCACGCTCCCGCAACAGCCCTTCGACGACGCGCGCGAGCTCGGTCAGGTACTCGTGCACCTCGAGCTCGGCATATCCGTGCAATTTTTTGGTGAATTTCTTACCGAGAATGTCCATTGGAGCGAACTCGGTCATACCGCCCTCTCCTTTCCAGTCTTCTATTATGACACGAGGCATCACCGATAAACGCCGTGAGGGGGAACTGTGCCGCGGTCCGACACTCAGCGGGTATACTGAGAACACTCGGGGGCGTCCGCATGACGGAAATCCAACTCAGTGTCAACAACCTCCAGAAGACATTTCATCCTGGCCTTTTCGAGGCCTCGATCGAGGTTCTGAAGGGCCTCAGCTTCGAGGTCGAAAAGGGAGAGATCTTCGGTTTTCTCGGTCCAAACGGAGCGGGCAAGACCACGACCATCAAAGCAATCACCGAGCTCATCTATCCGGACGCCGGAGAGATCTTGATCTGCGGATTGCCCCACACCTCTCTCGATGCCAAGCGACGCCTCGGATTCATGACTGAAAGTCCCTACTTCTACCGCCATCTCACCGGTCGCGAGTTTCTGCAGTTCTGCGGTGAGTTACTCTACGTCGACCCGTCTGTCCTTGGAGAGAAGATCTCCCGCGTGCTCGTAGAGGTCGGCATGGAGAGGCGTGCCGACCAGAAGATGGGGACGTTTTCGAAGGGTATGCTGCAGAGGGTGGCATTGGCCCAGGCGTTACTCGGTGATCCGGAGCTGTTGATTCTCGACGAACCCCTGAGCGGCCTCGACCCGATTGGTCGTCGAGACGTGCGTGACATCATCCTCACCCGTGCGGCGGCTGGAACGACGGTCTTTTTCTCATCACACATCATCCCCGACGTGGAAATGATCTGCGATCGGGTGGCTATTATTGTCGATGGTGTAGTGCGCACGATCGGAGCGGTGTCTGAACTGGTGAGCGGCGTGGCCGCAACCTACGAGGCGACGTTCGTCGGCGCCGCACCGTCGGAATTGAAGACTCCTCTCGAAGGCCAGCACGTCGGCAGTGGTGCCTCATGGGTGCGGGTGTCGACCGAGAACCTCGACCGGCTGAATCGGGAACTCGCCGGTTTGGGGGCGCATGTTGTCAGCCTCAACCCCGTACGTGCGAGCCTCGAGGATCTGCTGATGCGGCACTACGAGGAAACCGGGTCATGAGAGCCACTCGAGCGATCGCCGCCAACACCTTTCGTGAAGCCATTCGCGATCGCATCCTCTACCTCTTTGTCGGATTCGCTGTGGTGATGGTGCTGAGTTCGAAGCTCTTCGGGATGCTCACCGTTGGCGACGAGGGCAAGATCGTCAAGGACATCGGGCTTGCCTCAATGCAGTTCTTTTCGATGCTGATTGCGGTCATGATGAGCATGATCCTCGTCAGCCGAGAGATCGACAACAGGACGGTGTTCAACATCCTGGCCAAGCCGGTTCGGCGGTGGCAGTTCCTCCTCGGTAAGTACCTCGGGTTGGCGATGATCATTGGAGCCAACCTCGTGCTGATCACATTCGTGCTGATTATCACGGTTTTTATCGTAACCGGAGAGCTCGACCTGATGTTGGCCTTCGCGGGCATCATGACGATGCTCGAGATGCTCGTGCTGGCGGCCTTCGCAACCCTCTTCGCGGTTCTCACGCGGCCGATTCTCGGATCGCTCATGACGCTCGCCGTGTACGTGGTCGGGCACCTGTCGGCCGATCTTTGGCTTCTCACGCGCCAGCTCCCCGGGGCGTTCACCAAGGCCGTGATTTCCGTGGTTTACTATCTGCTGCCGAACCTCGAAAGATTCAATTTTCGGACCGAAGTGGTCCACGACCTGGAGATACCCGTGGCGGCCGTTGGCTGGACGGTAGTCTACGCCATGGCGTTCGTCGCCCTGGTTCTGGTGCTGGCGAATCTCAGGTTTCGGACCAGGGATTTGAAGTGAAGCGGACCATCGGCACGCTGGCCATCGTTGCGACGTTGATTGGCGTTGCGGTCGTGTCCGAGGTCCGGCTCGGAGCGATTCCGAGGCCGGATCCTCTCGGCCGCGAGTTACTGTACCTGCCATCTCCCGAGATACTGAAAATCTTGAGCTTGGGCAACCCCGGCCTGGCGGCTGATGTTCTCTACCTGTGGTCGATCCAGTACTACTCCTTTTTTGAGCCCCACGAGCGATTTCTCTACCTGGAAACGATCTTCAATCTGATCACCGACCTCGATCCCCTGTACGCCGATGCCTACCGGATTGGTGCGCTGATCATGCAGATTCAAACCAGTGGTGATCAGGAAGAGCTCAAGAAGGCTGTTGCACGAATCTTCGACAAGGGTATTCGCAACCTCCCGAAAAACTGGCAACTCGCCGAAGCTGCCGCATGGGATTTCTTCATTCGATTCAAGGATCGGAAAATTGCGACGCACTACGCCGCCATCGCGGCGCGAATGCCTGACGCCCCGGCTCGCATCAAACGGATGGTTGGGGTGTGGCGTGACGAGGACAGCGCGTGGACCGTGGAAGATTCCATCGACTACTGGCGCCGCGCGCTTGACGATGCGGAGGATGAGTGGGACCGCGTGATGTGCATGGGCCAACTCTATGACGCAATCGTGGCGAGGGACCGACATACCCTCGAACCACTGCTTCGTGAATTCAGATCACGTTTTGGTTTTTGCCCTCGCGAGTGGGACGACCTGATTCGGGCCGGAGCACTGAGCCAGGCACCAGTTGACCTCTTCGGAGACCCGTACGGGATCGGTTCCGAGAACTGCGATTTGGTGGCGTACAAGAGAATCAAAGACCAGTGAAGTCTCTTGATGCTCTTTTTGCGGGGCTGTGATGGACGCCGAGCGTGATTTTCCCCGGAGGGCGAGCGGGCTGATGGAGCCCCACTTGATCGACGACCTTGCCCACAAGGAGAAATTCTATTGGTGGCACCGAGTTCGCCGCAGGAACCTGCGTCGCCTGACGGGTTTGTGGACAGCGTCCGGTGGACGGGTGCTTGAGATCGGATGCGGCACCGGCGCGAATCTGCGTGACCAGATCTCGCACCTCGAGGTAGCGGTTGGCTTCGATCTGGAAATGCGGGCTCTGAGCTACTGCCGGGATCTCTTTCCAGTTCAGGGCGATGCGCATTCTCCGCTTCCATTCGTCGATGATGCCTTTGACGCGGTTCTCATGATCGACATTCTGGAGCACCTCGCCGACCCAGGTGCCCTGGTCGACGAGGTCGGCAGAACTCTGGTGCACGGGGGCGCAGCTGTGGTGATGGCTCCCGCAGGCCCTGGGCTTTGGAGCTACTGGGACGAAATGCATGGCCACTATAGGCGGTACACGAAAACCGCCCTGGCGTCGATCTTCGCTGAAGGCTGGAGAATGCAGGCGTTGGAGTATAGTTTTTCCTGGATGTACCCTGTGGTTTGGGCTTTCAGGAGATTCATGCAGCGATGGCGACGGTCGCCAACCTACAGCGATTTCATCGAAGTCCCGGATCTGGTCAACGGCGTGCTAGTGGCTATCGGCAGCCTGGAGGGCCTGGCGCAGGGATTCATGCCGGCACCGTTGGGGACGACCCTATGTGGCGTGTGGTTGAAGGACGGTGAGCCGTGAAAATGTCGATAGTCCTGCCTGTCTTCAACGAGGCGGGTACGCTGCGAGGATTCTTTCGCGAGCTGGTCGCGGTGGTGGAGCCGCTGGGTTTCGATATCGAGGTGGTCTTCATCAACGATGGCAGCAGCGACGGTTCCCTCGAGGTGATGCGTGACATCAAGAAGGAGTACCTCGGTCGCGCCGAAGTTCTGATCCTTGACCTCGCGCGAAACTTCGGCCACCAGGCGGCAGTGACGGCTGGTATCGAGCACACGACGGGGGATGCCGTACTCATCATGGACACGGATATGCAGGACGATCCTAGGTCGATTCCTGCGATGATCGACAAATGGAAAGGCGGTGCCGAGGTCATTTACGCGACGCGGACCAGCCGCAGGGAACCTGCACCCGTGCGGTTCTTGTTCAACACCTACTACCGGATATTTTCATCCATCACACCGATCGAAATCCCTCACTCCGCAGGAAACTTCGGCCTGATTGACCGTCGGGTTGTGGAAGAGATTCGGTGCTTGCCCGAACACA
This sequence comes from Acidobacteriota bacterium, assembly GCA_022340665.1. Taxonomy (NCBI): domain Bacteria; kingdom Pseudomonadati; phylum Acidobacteriota; species Acidobacteriota bacterium. The sequence goes on from JAJDNM010000010.1 coordinate 97,345, forward strand.
ACCGTTACTACCCGGGCCTCAGGGCGTGGGTCGGATTTCGCCAGGACGGCGTCGACTCTCCTCGCCGCGAACGTTCCGGTGGAAAGTCTCGGGTGGGCCTGATGGGGTTGGCGAGCCTCGCGTTTGATGCCTTTTTCGGCTTTTCCGCCCTGCCTCTGCGACTCGCATTCGCGGCTGCGGTTCTCCTGGCGCTGACCGGGATGGCCGGGATCGCGGTGATCTTTTACATCAAACTCTTCACGGACCTGGCAGTACCCATGTGGTCGTCCATCATGACTGTGGTCATCTTCACCGCGTCGATCCAGTTTTTTCTCATCGGTTTGCTGGGCGAGTACATCGCTCGTATCTACACAGAGGTCAAGAACCGTCCCCACTACATCGTTCGCGATCGGTATTGACGTCGATGGCGGGCGGTGAGTTGGCTCGGGAATCTTCTCGTTGGCGCCTTGTGGTGACGGCTTTGCTGGTGGTGGTTGTCTGCGCCGCCTTCTCGCCGGCCCTTGACGTCTTCATATCTGGGGACGACTTCGAATGGCTCGAATCGTCGTACGACGTTCTCCGGGATCCGCTGTCAAGCTTCAGGCTCGAAAATCACTTTTTCAGGCCGCTCGTGAAATGGTCGTACTTGATCGACTACCTGGTCTTCGGTCAAAACGCAGTCGGGTACATGATCACCAACCTCGCAATCCATTTCCTCAACGCTCTGCTGCTCTTCTGGTTGTTGAAAAGGAAGTTGCGGCAGTCCCTCGTGGCTGCAGCAGCGACAGCTGCCTTTGCACTTTCGCCGCTCCACAGCGAGGGCGTGCTTTGGGCAGCAGGGCGGCCTGACACGATTCTGCCGGTCTTTTTCCTCGCAGCGATCCTGCTCCTCGACTCGTGGTGTGAGCGGCGGACAACCAACCTTCTTGTGGCGTTTGCGGTTGTAGCGCTGATCGGCATCGGGGCCAAGGAAACGTGGATCGTCTTTCCCTTCATCGCGACCGTCTATCCACCGCTGGTATGGCACGTGCCGATCACCACCACCGTGCGCCGGCTGGCAGTGGTGTGGATTGCGTGGTTGGTCTATGTGGCAGCCTTTATCGTAGTACCGGCAGCATCGGGTTCCGCGACGGCGGCCCACTATGCGGATTTTCGAATTCTGCCGGCGTTCTACAAAACCGCCTCGACCGTTTTCGCGTTCTTCGGCCTCGGATTTGCTCCGGCGCAGCCCTGGTTGTTGGCGGTGGCAATACTCTTTGCCATCGGTTGTGCTGTGTGGTTCCTCCGCATCCGTGACGGTTTCGGGCTGTGGGCGCTGGTGTGGCTCTGCGCGACCCTGGCCATTGTGGCCCCCTTCCAGGTGTCTGTCCTGAGACACAATTACATACCGCTCCTCGGATTCTGGATGGTGTTGGCGTCAATCTGCGATCAGGTGCTTGTGCGGACAAAAGGATCGCGCTGGCGTCTCGCAGCGGCGGCCATGGCCTTGGCGGGGACCACTGTGGTCGTGGTTGAAGCGGTGGCATTGCAGCGCGAGATCACTGATTACCGGGTGTACGGCGAGCTGCACCGGCGACTCTGTCAGAGCTTTTTGCAGGCCGAAGATCGAATATCCCGCGAAATACCGCTTCTGCTGGTCGACCGGAGCACATTTCGCGGCGTCGAGTTTGTCGCAGACCGGGTGCAGGGCATCGACAAAACCTTTTTCGTCCGAAGAAATGCTCTGTGGCAGCTGGTGTTCCTGCCGCCGCTGGCGGACTTTCTCGGCGATCCATTCGAGGAACGACTTGTCCGAGAAGAGTTGAACACTGGCGAGCATTTGCCTGAAAAGCTGACGGTTCTCTATTTTAATGACAGCGGGTTCGCCCTGCGGCCCGATTTGCGAGAGGTCCTGTTTGCCGCCACGAGCGCATCGGGTGAGTTGCCGTCGGGAGTGGACCTCTATCGCTTCACCGTCGAATGATCTTGTCGATTGCCTGCGCGCGCCAACTCGTAGGACTGACCTGTTTAGCGCGAGCGAGTTCCACGGCCACGGAACGTATGAGGGAGGGATCTGCCTGGAGGCGATGTTCGAGGTGCGAGAGATCGTCGGGACGGAAGATCCGGTACTCAAAACGGTCGATCAGGTCGGGCGGCGCGCTGTCCCGGCGGACCAACACCATTGCCACGTCGTCCCAGTACACGAGGGCCCAGGTCTTCTGCGGAAACCACAGCGTTGAGAATCCGCGCGAGCCGAGGTCGTTGCCGGAAGGATCGGTGACCCGTATCTGGGGGTGGTAACGGACCAGCGCAGTGCTGGCCTCATACCTCCCCAGTAGGTGAGTCCAGGCGGTGGTGTCGCTCGACTGAAAGATGTTCCAAATCTCCTCGAGAAGATGTTCGTGGATCTCGTTGCGGTCGTCCTGAAAGACCTGCCGCTCGGGCCCGTAACGATGGATCAGGTATCCGCCGAACCGAACGTCATTGTAGAGCTGCTCTGTCGGCAGGCGCTGTGCGTCGAGGAAGTCGCATGCCGACTCCGGGTAGTAGTTGTCAGCCCAGTTGAATCCGAAGCCCGGCCAGGGCGAAATCGCCAGCGAAACGGCGAGGAGCGCTGACGCTGCCACGGCAAGGAGGTTCGCGCGACGGAACACTCGTGGATGTTCTGGCCGCGCGCCGTTGAGGACGGGCCAGGTGGCCAGGGAGGGGGCGACCGCAAGAGGAAAGAGCGCGAAGAACAGGCCGGTGTTCCGAATGTGGCGCAGAGCCAGAACGGTGGCCAGCGCGAAAAGGGCCCAATAGGCCACTCGCCGCTCGCGCAACGCGAGTAAGACCACACCGACGACGATGGCCGCATAGAGGGCTGGCGCTTGCGTCGGGCTCGGCGAAATCCACTCCGGGTTCGGTATCGACGCGCGATCGACAAGATGTGCCAGGCGGACAGGCGTTTCGAAAAGATGCCAACCGTAGGGATTGATCAGCAACGCGCCCGCTGCGGTGATCAAACCAGCGATGCCGGTGATGATGGCATTTCGATTCCACTTACGCGCGAGTGTCATCTGGAAGATCTCGGCGCCGAGAATGCCGGCGAACAGCGGCGGCACCGCGAGCGCTCCGCCATGGGAGTTCGCGCCGACAACCATCAACCCCGCAAGGCCGGCCAGCCAGCCGGGAGAAGAAAACCGATCTCGGCGGAGAAACAGCCATACAGCGGCCGGCACAACCAGAAGAGTCACGAGCTCCGGTCGCACGAAGAATCGGCCGTGTGCGCCGGCAACGCTCACCATCGCGAGGACCAGAGCTGCGGCAGGTGAGAGGCCACTTCGCACGCTGATCAACAGCAGTAGTACGGCGAGCGTAGCGACGGCGGCAGCTCGCACGCCGACCAGGGCGGCGGGTCCGGCGATCGAATATGCGACCGATACGCCGACCTGGAAGAGCCATTCGTGGTCGATCCAGGCGGCGCCTCCGGAGGTGAAGGAAAACGGATCGGAGAACAGGAAGGACCGATTGGCCAGGATCCAGTCGCCGCTGGCGAGGTGCCAGCCAATGCTGGTGTTGGCGATGTTGAACAGTCCCATCACCGCGCCGGCGAGGGCCGCGGCAAGAATGATCAGATCTGGCGTTCTCGGATAGTCAGTGGCGGCGTCCGTCATTTGCTTTCCGAAGAGCCAAACGCACCAGGCCCTTCGGGAACGATGATATCTTCACTCGTCCTGCACGACGAACCGCTCCCATTCCGCCTCGAAGGCGAGTGAGTGGGTGGAGGTCATGCGGTCGAGGAAGACGACGCCGTCGAGATGGTCGTATTCATGCTGAATGACTCGGGCGTGGAATCCGTCGGCCGTCAGTGAAACTGGTTCGCCGGCAAGATCGCGAGCCTTCACCTTGACGCGGCTGAACCTCGGCACGAGGCCGCGAAGACCCGGGATGGAAAGGCAGCCCTCCCAGCCCTCTTCGATGCTTTCGCCGATCGCCCGGATCTCCGGGTTGACGAGAACCTTCGGTTCGACCATCGGGTGATCGTCGGCTTCAGGAACCCAATAGGAGAAGAGCCGGAGACCTTCAGCAATCTGCGGTGCAGCGAGCCCGACGCCTTCCTCCTCGAGCATCGTGCGGATCATCGATTCGCCAAGCCCTGCAAGACGACCGCTGCCGAACAGATCTTCGGGCACGTCCTCAGCAACGGATCGCAGGACCGGGTGGCCGAGCCTCACGACCTCGAGCAGGGGCGCGAGTTCTGTCATTTGCTCAGCCGCAACCCGAGCACCCGCCCGAGCTGCAGTCGTTGGACGGTGCAGGGGCGTTGGGGTTATCGACGACGAATCCCGATCCACGCTGATCTTCGATGAAGTCGACCTTGGATCCCGTGAGATGCGGGGCGGACTGCGGATCGATCAGCACCTTGAGATCGCCGTCCTCGATCACCGAGTCGCCGTCCCGCTGCTCGTCAAAAGTGAAGCCGTAGGAGAAGCCCGAGCAACCAACGCCCTGAATGAAGATCCGAAGCTCTTTGCCTTCGGCCTCGGGCATCTGCTGCGCGAACTCCTGGACTTTCTCCACAGCCTTATCTGAAAACGAAATCATTGTGCCTCCTTGAGCCCGCCATCTCGACGGGCTCATTATCATAGCGCAACTCATCACTATTTAGCAATATCGTTGATAATCAATATGCTTCCTGCTCGGCAAGCCATCGTTCAGCCTCGATGGCAGCCATGCAGCCGGTGCCGGCGGCGGTCACGGCCTGGCGGTAAATGGCGTCCTGGGCGTCGCCACAGGCCCACACACCTTCGGCCGATGTTCGCGCCGTGCCGGGCACCGTCTGGATGTAACCCACGTCGTCCATGTCGAGCTTGCCGGCAAAGACATCCGTGTTGGGCTTGTGGCCTATGGCGATGAAGACGCCGTCGGCTGGATACTCACGCTCTTCTCCATTGTTGGTGTCCTGGAGCCGTACGCCGGTGACGCCGCCCTCTTTGGTGCCCAGGATGTCAATGACTATCGAGTTCCATTCGAATTGAATCTTGGGGTTGTCGAACGCCCTCTGTTGCATGATCTTCGACGCGCGCAGCTCGTCTCTGCGGTGGACCACGGTGACTTTGGAGGCGAACTTGGTCAGATAGATGGCCTCCTCCATCGCAGTATCGCCGCCGCCGACGACAACCAACTCCTTGTCTCGGAAAAAGAATCCGTCGCACGTCGCGCAGGCGGACACTCCGAATCCCATAAGCTCGGTCTCCGACGCGAGGCCGAGGAGCTTTGCCGTCGCCCCGGTGGCGATAATCAGAGCATCTGTTGTGAGCTCCCCGCTGTTCGTGGTTTGCACCCTGAACGGATGTTCTCCGATCTCGACCGCCGTAACTTCATCGAAGAGGAACCGCGTTCCGAAGCGCTCAGCCTGCGCCTTGGTCACCTGCATGAGTTCCGGTCCCATGATGCCGTCCGGGAAGCCCGGAAAGTTCTCTACCTCGGTGGTGATCGTGAGCTGACCGCCGGGCTGCATGCCTTCGATGACCAGCGGTTCGAGTTCGGCTCGCGCTGCGTAGATGGCGGCGGTCAGCCCCGCCGGTCCGGAGCCTATGATGAGAACCTTGTTGTGCGTATCGCTCATATTCACCTCCGAGAGCCTGGCGGGCGAAGACGGGCACCTGCGGTCGTGTTTTTCGACGGGCCGGAGATCTCCTGCCTGACCACGGTGATTCCGCGGTCGGTCATTATACTGGTTCTGTCGTGGATCTCTCTCGCTCCCCTAACCACCGCGCCGTGCGGCTCGTGTGTCTCTTTCTCGTAAGCCGACTGGCCCTTCTGGCGGTTGGGCTGATGTCGGTATTTATTCTTCCGTCCGCGGTCGGCTCGCAGCCGGGAAATTTGGTGTGGCATCGACCTGCTCCGGCCCCGCTCGAGATCTGGGCACGGTGGGACTCGGAATGGTATCTGCTAATCGCCAGCGAGGGTTACGCGGTTGGCGAAACGCTCGCCGAGCTTGGGCTTCCCTATTCGAAAGACGCCGCGGCGGGCTTCCTCCCCCTCTATCCCATGCTCATTCGCGTGCTGTCTCCCCTATTCGACGGCGTCGCGGCGGGAGTGATCATTTCCAACCTGTGTCTGTTCGTCAGCCTCTTGTTGTTGGACCGGCTCGTTCGACTCGAAACCGGAACCGAGGCAGGAGAATCGGCAGCCCTTGTTGCATGCACCGCGTTACTGCTGCACCCGTCGAGTCTTTTTTTGTCTGCGGTTTACGCAGAATCGTTGTTTTTGGTGTTGTCGATCGGAGCCTTCCTCGGCGCTCGCACTGGACGGTTCGGTGTGGCGGGCGTGCTTGGAGGCCTGGCCGCTCTGACGCGGCCATTCGGAGTGCTTCTCGTGATGCCGCTCGCTTGGGAGTGGTGGAAGGCGAGAGGTGAAGCTGACGAGACCACCGGGAAAAGCGCTCGCCTGCTATCCGGACTGTGGATACTGCTCGTGCCTGCGGCGATGGTGGGATACATGCTCTTCACTCGCTCCATCTTTGGGGATCCCCTTGCCCTCCTCCATCGTCAGGAGAAATGGCGGGGGGGATTGTCCGGACCGTGGCGGGCATTCATTCGCTGGTGGGAGGCCGGTCCGGTCGTCCATGGCGCACACGGGTCCACCTTCGAGCTGATCGTTGCGCTTACATGCCTGGCATTGTTGGCGGTCATGGCGCGAAAACTCAGACCGTCGTACACGATCTATGCCGCAAGCGCGGTGGTGTTGGCGCTTGGCTCAACGTTGTGGTCTTTTTCTCGATTGACGCTGACCCTCTTTCCTTTCTTCATGCTCGCTGGAATGGCGTGGATGAAAGGACGGAGGTGTCTGCCGACGTTCTATGCGTTCGTCGGTGGTGCCGTTGGCAGTTTTCTGATGGTGCTCTTCGCCAATTGGTGGTGGGCGGGATGAGAATCTCGCCCGCTCTTGTTGGACAGGCGTGATGGGCCGCGCACGAGTGCCAACGTCAGGACAGGCGCTGGGGGTCTGCCGCCGACAGCATCGGTGGCGAGCCGCGGCCGTGGCTGGACTGCTGGTTGCTCTGTTGCTGTGTCCAGTCGCGGCGTTCGCCAGCCTCGGCGAGCTGGCGAGGTCAGGTGACTGGCAGCGGGTCCTGGAAGTCGCCTCACGTCGCGGAGAGCAACTTCCGCTCAACCCGTCAGAGGCACTTATCGCTGCGACCGCGGCCCGGTCGGTCAACGATCGGGGCGCCGAGATACGTTTTTTGGAAATCGCTGTGGGCGCCGCTGATGAGGAGGTCCGCCGGCTTGCAGAGGTCCAGTTGGCGAATCTCGTGCGCGAGGTTGCTCCTGAGCGCGCCGTTTCTCTGGCGGTGCCCGCTTTTGAACGAGGCCTGCCGTGGGAAGTCCGCGAGTCGGCCACTGAGGTCGCGAGATTGGCGATTGAAGCGGGCGTCGAATCCGCCCAAAAAGAATCTCTTGACAACGCGGCCAGGCGGCTTCCACGAAGCCTGCGCCGCCGCCTCGAGTTGACCCTCGCCCTGTCGAACGGCGAGCAGGGGCGGCACCGACTCGAACGATTGCTTGCAGCGTCCACTAGGGATTTGGTGGCCCTTGAAGCAGCCGAGGCTCTCTCCGGGGTCAAAGACCCGAGCTCGAAGGAACGTTGGCGCATTGCCCAGACCCTGTACCGCCACGCGTTGTTCGACCGGGCGGCGCCCATGCTGGAAGAGCTCAGCATGGTGACGGACGGCTCCGTTCCACGTCATGATGCGGCGTTTCTCCGCGGCCGCTGTGCATTTCGCAAAGGCCTATGGGGGGACGCCTTGGCGTGGTATGACAAGGCGTCGAAGTTAGAGCGCTCGTCCGAAAAACGGGCTCAGATTGCTGTTCACATGGGACGGTGTCATGAGCTGAACGGTGACCTCGACATGGCGGTCGAGTCTGCGGTGCGGGCGGTGCGGCTGAAGACTACCGACGATCGTCGCCTCTTCCTCGCCCGCCTGCGATTGCGTCGTGGGGAACCGGATCTCGCAGAGCATGGGATTGCCAGGCTGAGATCTCGAAACAATCGCGCCCGGGGTGAGCTCATGCTCGCGATGTACGACCTTCGCCGAGGTGACAAAAACGCTGCTCACCGTCGGTTGGAAAAAATTCGACGCGGCTCGTGGTCAGCTCCGGCGTCGGTGTTGGCAGCCGAATTGGCTGGATCGAACGGTGATGTAGATGCGGCGATCCGTCTGCTTGAGAGTGTTCCAGGATATGAGGAATTCTGGGCTGAGCAGGCGCGAACCGTCATGGCGGGTCTGCCAGAAGAAAATATCGATATCTGGCGTCAGAATCGCGAGCGGGAAGTGCGATCGGCGGAGGTGGGTTCGATGTGGAATGCGCTCGGGCGGTGGGCGGTGCTCGAGCCTGATCTGGATGAACTTCGATTGCTCAGAGGGCTTGTCGACGCCGTTTTTTCTTCGACCGCGTCGCCCGGGACTCCGAAATTCCCATCGGGACTTGCCGCAGAGTTGTGGAACATCGGCCTGGAAAGCGAAGCCGCCCGCTGGGACCCCGGCGGATGGCCCAAGGATAACCCGGCTGCATCGGTGTGGACGGCGAGTTCCCTTCTGGCAAATGGGTACCCGAGATGGTCGACGCGAGTGGCTGATGGTGCTTGGCGGCAGGCGGGAAGCTCGGTGCCATCGAGAGTGCTTCCGGAGGACCTTCGGCACGCACTCTATCCACTGCCGGATCCCGGGATGGTCCGCGAGACCGCTGCCGGCGCAGGAGTAGCTTGGTCGTTGCTCGCGGGTGTAGCGCGAGAGGAGTCTCGGTGGGATCCCCGAGCGCTCTCTGCAGTCGGGGCGCGTGGGCTGGTTCAATTAATGCCGGCGACAGCAGAAGGAGTTGCTGCCGCTTCAGGATTGCCGTCGCCGATTGGTGACGATCTTTTCGATCCAAGACTCAACCTTCAGCTTGGCGCCAACGAGCTCAGCCGGTTGATCGAGGTCTTCGATGGACGCTGGGCTCCGGCGATTGCGGCCTACAATGCGGGAGAAGCACAGGCTCAAGAATGGTTGGATCAATGTGGCCCTGACTGCCCTCGCTCCTTGTACGTGCTCAACATTTCCTTCGCCACGACCCGGGCCTACACGGCTGGTGTCTTGGCTGCGGCGGACAGTTATGACGAGCTGTACGGAATGGACGAACGGCCCGCATCCCAGAGAATCTCGGCCGTCACCGACTGAAACGAAGCACCTCTTGGCGCTCGCCGGCTCGCGCCAACCACCGCTCGATCTCGTCGTTGAGTTTTCGCTCGACCAACAGCTGGTAGAGCTGGTCGCGGACTGTAACCAGTGGCGGCACCGTTTCGTCGAAGGCGGCGATTTCATCCACGAGGAGCTGCTGGTATGCGGCTTCGATTTCATCAAGATTTACCGAGATTCGAGGCCGAAGCCTTTGCTGGACATAGGCGTCAACCGCTGCAACCCTGAGCACTAACTCATCGAGATCCGCGGGCTGAAGGCCATGTTTTTCGAATTCATTCAGGAGATGCTCCTCGCCGCCGCCACGCTCGATCAGCACCTCCCGGGCATGGTCCGAATCGAGCTCGAGACGGAGCAGGAGTCCGGCGTCCTCAACATCGCGGAATTGCATCTCGAGACGGATACGCGCGTCGAGCAGGTGTGCTTCGAAAGAACCTTCGGACTCGCCCGGTTCCGGATCGACAAGACGGACCAGGCCAGCCAACTCGACGTCGCTGAGGAGGATGGGTGTGCTGTCGACAACCGCCATGACCTCTTCCACGGTCTCCCATTCCGGTTGAGCAATGGCTGCGAAATGACTGGCAGCCAAGAGGATGAGAACGGTGAAAGCGTTTCGCACCCGGATATCGTAGTGCACCGGGACCGAATTACCTACCACCTCGTTGCGTTCCGCTGGGCCAATGCCTGAGACCATTGCCACGAAGTGGCCTCGCAATGAGTTCGCCGTCGGAGTGGTTCTGCCGCGCGGCGTACCTGCAGGCTGCTGAAAGGCGCGTCGGACGCAGTACACTGGCGGCGTGTGCGCGGAATCGGGAACCCTCTGGATCGTCGCAACTCCGATCGGCTCGCTCGGTGATCTCTCGCCGCGAGCCAGGGATGTGCTTGAAGAAGTCGACCTGATCCTCTCTGAAGACACACGACGGACACGACGTCTACTTTCGCACCTCGGTCTCAACGCGCGTGGCCGCCTCCGCAGTCTTCACGAACACAACGAAAAGCAGAAGGTGCCCTCACTTCTCGAGGAATTGCGAGCAGGCGTTTCGATGGCGCTGATCAGTGACGCAGGAACCCCTGTGCTGTCTGATCCTGGCTTTTTGCTCGTCCGGGGAGCGCGTGGCGACGACCTACCGGTGTGCAGTGTGCCCGGCGCGTCAGTGTTTACCGCTGCGCTTGCAGCTGCGGGGCAGCCGCCGCTTCCGGCGACCCTGTGCGGTTTCCTGCCTCCGCGTGCCGGTTCACGACGTCGCCGCATTGCAGAGCTCGCCGAAACGCCCTGGACTATCGTGATCCTCCTCTCGCCCCACCGGCTCGGGAAAGAGCTCGCCGATCTTGCGCATGGGCTGGGCAGTGACCGGCCCGCGACCTTGATGGCGGAGCTCAGCAAGATTCATGAGCGAGCCGTATCGGGAACACTTTCCGAGCTTGCCGCAGGGAACGAATCGCGGAACCCGCGCGGCGAGTACGTCCTCGTCGTGGCACCCAAAGAGCAAGAACCGGTGATGGGCGAGGTTGATCCCCACGTTGTCAGATCCGAGTATCAGCTGGCCGTTGCTGAGGGGATGGAAAGAAGGGACGCTATCCGGGCCGTGGCATCGCGGCTGGGAATCCATCGCCGGCACGTCTTCGACACGCTGGCCTCCAATCAGGAGGATGACGAATATTCGCCGGATGGATGACTCGCCGGTGCGAAAAGGTGTTGCTGCCACTGTGCTAACCTGATCGGGATCATAGGAGGTGGCTCATGCTCCGGCGCCTTGGCTCCGTATTTGGTGTGGTCTTCGGTCTTGCCGGCCTACTGAGCGGCTGCAGCGGCACGCCTGTCGTGGGTGTGGTGTTGCCGACCACCGGCGCGGCGGCTTCTTACGGCGAATCCATTGAAAGTGGCATTCGGCTGGCACTTGCAGGCTCGCGAGAGCGAAATGAGCTCCCCTCCGGGTTCGAGGTACTGTGGGCGGACACCGGGTCCGATCCCGACCGCGCGGTCGCAGAATTTCGCAGGTTGGTCGAAGAGCAGGATGCGAAGATGGTGATCGGCGGAGCAACCAGTGCCGAGGCCGCTGCGATGATTCCGGAAGCCGACCGACTCGAGGTTGTGTGCCTGTCGCCATCCGCATCGGCTCCGGGCCTTGCCCGGCAATCCCGGTATTTCTTCAGGATCTACCCTTCGGACGAGCTTGAAGGGCACACGGCGGCGAATTTCCTGCACGAACGGCTGGGCAAGCACGATGTCGTTCTCTTCACGGGTGACACCGAATACGTGCGTGGCATCAAGCCGGAGTTCCTCAAGCAGTATCAGGAGGCGCTCGGGGGAAATGTCGTGGCCGACATCGAACTTGGCCAGGAGGGGTGGAAACAGAACGCGACAGAAATTCTCAACACGAGCGGCGTGAAAGCGGCATACGTGGTTGGCTACGCGGAAGAAATCCTCGAGGTGATTCAGTTCCTCGACGCTCTCGGTTTTGACGGCAGGATTGTGACCACATCGGCCTTCTACAGCGGTCAGGTAATCCGCGAGGCGGGTACCGCGGCAGAAAACGTGATGTTTCCGCTGCCGCCGTTCGATCGGACCTCAGAGAAGGAGCCGGTCCTGAGCTTCGTCAACAAATACATGGACTCGTATCAACGCGCTCCCGATGTGTTCGCGGCGCACGGTTACGATGCGATGGGTCTGACGATCCAGGTCATGAATCTCGCCAACCCGCCGGAAACGATGGAGATTTTGAAAGCGCTCAACTTCGGCGTGACCGAGTTCATGGGCGTGACGGGCCCGATCCTCTTCGACGATTACGGAGATGTGAAACATTACCCTATGATGTTCATTGTCCACGGCGGACAGGTGCTCAGCTATCAGCGTTTCCTCGAAGCGGAACGGCGCCGCATCGTCAACCAGGTGCAGGATCTCCTGTCGACTGGTGGTTAGTCGCGGCGCACAAAGGCCGAGATGGCAGTGATTCGTCAGCTGTGGCGCAACCGTGCGCTGATCGCAGTGCTGGTACGGCGGGAACTCGATGCACGCTACCGTGCTTCGGTGCTCGGGTTCTTCTGGTCATTGCTCAATCCGCTGCTCCTGCTGGCTGTGTATGCGGTGGTCTTCACCTATATTTTCAGTCCGCGCTTTCCTGGCGGTGACCCCTATCCACTCTTCCTCTTCAGCGGCCTGTTGCCGTGGTTGTTCTTTTCGGGCGCCGTCCTCGATGGTTCGGTGACCCTGGTCGACAATGGTCCGCTGCTGGCCAAAGTGATGTGTCCGCCAGAAATTTTCCCGGCTGTCACGGTGCTGGCGCATCTCGTTCACCACCTGCTGGCGGTGCCGATTCTCCTGCTGGCGATGGCTGCAAGCGCCGCTTTCGGCCTCCATCCCTTCCCGTGGACGTTTCCGCTGGTGGTCGCGGCCCTCGTTCCGTGGATCCTGACAACCGGTGGGGCGGTTTTTGCGGTCTCGGTTTTGTCGGTCCACTTTCGGGACATGCGTGACCTGGTGGGTCACCTACTGAACCTCCTGTTCTTCTCGTCACCCATCATCTACAGCCTCGATGGGCTCCAGGTGCCGGTTGCTCTCCATCGCATCCTGAGTTTCAACCCAATCGCCAGCCTGGTGATCGTATATCGTGACGCCGTATTTTCTGGCGAGGTGTCCGCACCGCAGGTCTGGCTCAGCGCATACTCTGTTGGCATTGTCTCCTGGTGGCTCGGGACACGGATTTTCGGCGCATTCAGGGAAACAGTGGTGGAGGCGGTGTGAGGGGTGCGATCCGCTTTTCCGAGGTCTGCAAGGTTTTCAAATGGCAGGGTCCTCGTACAAGACACGAAACGATCAAGGGGTTTCTCTTCCGCCGTGGTTCCGGGCGGAGCGTGCACGCCAAGGAGCACGTGGCACTCGACAACGTGAATCTCGAAATTGCACCAGGCGAAACGGTTGCCTTGATCGGGCCAAATGGTTCCGGGAAATCAACCATGCTCAAGCTCACCGGAGGCATCCTCAAACCGACCTCCGGGACGGTCGAGGTTGACGGTCGAGTGACGGCGTTGATCGAACTCGGAGCCGGCTTTCATCCCGAGATCACCGGCCGCGAGAACGTGGTCATCAACGGTATGTTGCTGGGCCTCGAACGACGCGAGATCGAAGACCGAATGCAGGAAATCATCGACTTCGCCGACATCGGGCCATTCATCGATCAGCCGGTGAAGATCTATTCGTCCGGGATGTACGTGAGGCTGGGTTTTGCGGTTGCGGTCGCCGCGGATCCGGACGTGCTTCTGATCGACGAGGTCTTGGCGGTCGGAGACGAAGCCTTCACCCGCCGTTGCCTCGATCGCCTGGCTCGGATGCGACAGCGGGGCATCACGATGGTGCTGGTGTCGCACGATCTCGACCTGGTGACCCGCTTTGCAGATCGAGCGGTGTATCTGAAAAGGGGGCAGGTCGCTGCGCACGGTGCAGCTGACGCCGTCGTTGCACGCTATCGGAGCGATGCGGCGGGAGGTGCCGAAATACAGGTTGACGCGTCACCGAGGCAAAATGCCGAAGACCAGAAGCGCTGGGGCAACAGGGACGTCGAGCTGGTTGGAGTCGAGCTGCTGGTGGGCGAGGCTGTATCGAAAATTGTGCCGGGTGGCAGCCCGTGCCGCCTGCGCATTCGATACTCGGTTCGGAACCCGGTGGGAGATTTCGTCTTTGGTATCGCCTGGCACCGCAAGGACGGAACTCAGGTCAGCGGACACAACACCGATCTCGCCGGATTCAAACCGCGACGGCTTGAAGGTGATGGCGAGATTTGCTGCGCCTATGAATCGCTACAGCTCGCACCCGGTGATTACCTCGTGGACGTGGCCGTCCACGCGCGGGGCGGTCTGGCGTACGATTACTGGTGCGATGCGCTCGAGGTGAGGGTAACCGCTGAAAAGGACTGGCCGGGTGTCTGGTCGCCGAAGCACAGCTGGCACTCGGCGGGTCCGGAGTGGGAAACGACGCCTGTTGTCGAAAAAATTGACAATCAGTGACGTCTCGCGGGACCCTCCGGAGCACCGAGTGACGTAAAACGTCACTATGGCCCTGGAAATACAGCCCGAAAACCTGGCACACCCCTTGCAGCATTGTCCACCCGTGAAAGGAGATAGCATCATGCGCAAGAATCGTGGTTTCACCCTGATCGAACTTCTGATCGTGGTCGCAATCATCGGCATCATCGCTGCGATTGCGATCCCCAACCTTTTGAACGCCATCAACCGTGGCCGCCAAAAGAGGTCGATGGCCGACATCCGTACAATCGGGACGGCGGTCGAGGCCTACGCTGTGGATATGGCGTTCTACCCGACCTACAACGCAGGAGGGGGCTCCGCCATCGATGCGACATTCCAGGGCTTTCTCGAGCCGACCTACGTCAAGACGGTTCCGAGGGAAGACGGATGGAGGACGGTCTTCTACGCCGCATCCGAGTCGCGCTTCTACACCCTTGGATCGGCCGCCCGCGACAAGCAGATCGCTGCCTTGGACTCGTACAACGCCGGCATCACCCAGGACATGGACTGCGACATCATTTACTCGAACGGCAGCTTCGTCCAGTATCCCGAGGGTATCCAGACCGACTGATCTTGATCCGCCTTTCAAGTTCAGCTGGGGGCACTTCGGTGCCCCCTTCGTTTTGCGCGGTAAGATTATCTGGTGACGATATCGATGTGCCCTGAAATCCGGATCAGTCGCCGAAATACACCTCTCGGCCAGGGATTCACCATCGGATGAACTCCGATCTGCCCTCGAATTCAGACACATTAGCTCAAGCCGTACTCCTGGGCCTCGCGGCATGGTGTGTCTGGCGGCCAGCGGAGACATTTTCATCGACTGCGATCGTGGTCGCGGCTGTCGCGCTTGGACTGGCAGTGTGGGCGTGGCGACGGACTCCTGAGAGCTCGAACCCATGGGTCATTTTCGCAGCTGCCGGTGCCGTTCTGGGCGGTTCCGGGTTGCTGGGTTGGGATCCTGCGGCGGCGGTGATCGAACTTGCCCTCATCGCAGCAATTGTTGCGCTCGCCTGGATGGCTTCGCGGATTCCCCCGCCTGAGCGGTTGCCGGCGCTGCTCGCACTGGCCATCTCGGCCCTGTCACTGTGGGGCGCGTGGCAGGTGGCCTGGGGGATGGATCAGGCGACGTCGGATCTCGCATACCTTCCTGGAAATCTTCAGGTGGCAGCGGCCGAAAGGATTGCCAGCGGGCGTGCGTTTGCCTCGCAGCTCCTGCCCTCGCACCTGGCGGTACTGCTTGCCACCGCCTTGCCGATCCTCGTCTACAGGGTGAAACCAGGGCGATCTTCGATTCCCTGGGCGATCGGCTCTCTGCTCTGCGTCGTCGGGCTCGCGTTGGCCCGGTCTCCGGTGGGAATCGCTCTCGCGCTCCTCGCCTGTGCAGCCTTGGCTGTCCGCAAGAAGCGGGGAGCGCTGATTTGGCTTTTGATCGTGTTAACGGTCGTTCTGGCGATTGTGATTGGCGCGCGGGGTGATGTCCTCGAGCTCGAGCCCGTACGGCTTCGGGTCGACAACTGGCGAACCGCGACCTGGGTATGGTCCGGATCACCGGCAGCCGGCGTCGGTCTCGGAGGGTTTGCGCAGGCGGCACAGGCGGTGCCCTTCGAGGTCGGTAACAGCCCCCGACACGCCCACTCCTTACTACTTGAGTGGTTCGCCGAGCTTGGCCCGGCTGGCCTTCTGGCGGGAGTGTTTTTAGCAATTGCGCTGTTCGGGCTGCTTCGAAAGCTTTGGGCAGAGCGACCGGAGTTGGCGGCTTCGCTGGCGGTGATTCCTGCCCACAATCTGATCGATTTCTCGCTCTACGGGTCGGGGGTGGCACTCGCCTGGGCTGTCCTCTTGGGCTGGGGACTTGCCTACGTCCGTGGAAATGCGGACTCGGACAACCCACCGGCGGCGGGGAGGACCGTCTTCGTAGCTGTTGTGGCCGCAATGCTTGCAGTTGTGGTCTTCCACGTGACATCAATCACAGTGCAAGATTTCGCTGCGATTCGGAAGTCCCCGCGCGAGCGTTACGAAACGGCTTGTCAGGCTCTGCGTCTCGCTCCCTGGAGAGTCGATCCCATCGGGCTCATCGCCGACGCGGCCCTGGACACGGGAGAAGCCGCTGTCGTCGACGAAGCGCTGTCAGAGCTCGAAGAACATCGCTGGTTGAGGCCCCGATCAGCCGCCCTCGCGGCTCTTTGTTCCCGATTGGCGATTGCTCTCGAGGATGCGCCGACGGCGGCCGCTGAAGCGTGGACTGCCTCCTCGGATAGGCCCAGAAGTCGCACCTATGCCGAGAACTTCGAAACTCTTGTCAGGCAGCTCGACGGAGAGAGGCACGATGTCGCCCCGTGAGCTCCCGACGTTGATCGCCACGGCGGTGGTGGCGGTGGCGGCGATCCTCGGCGGAGCTTTCTTCCCGGCACCACGGATGGTGATCGGCGCAATGTTGGCGGTGGCCCTGGGAGCAGCGTGCACTCTTGTTCGCGGCCGGCTGGCCGCTGAGGAGTGGATGCTTGCAGGCTTCGTGGTCTGGGGTGTCGTGTCGGCAGTCGCGGCCGCCGCCGCCCCCCTGGCGGCACGAGAGACGGTTGTTGTGTGGTTGATTACGCTGACACTGTGGGCCATCGGGCGAAGGGCCGGAGAGTGGTGCTCCCGTGCGGGATTGGTTGTTGTGGCGACGGGCTCTATCATCGTTGCTCTCGGAGTCATACTTGAATCGGTGGGACTCGGCGGAATTCGGGTCGGGGGACTCCTCGAAAACCCGAACATTGCCGCCGCACTTCTTGTCACCTCGATCCCAGCTCTCCTGATTCTCGATGTTCGAAAGGGTTGGCAGCTTGCGGCAGCGATCGTCGTCACGGCTGGGCTGGTCATGACGGGGTCGCGAGCCGGGCTCCTCGCATTGCTCGTCGTGGGGGTTGTGACTCTGCCTCGCGGCAAGGTGCGCATTTTCAGCCTCGTGACTGGCGGGATTTCGGTAGCTGCGATTTTCATCTGGCGATTCGCCAGTCAACCTGACATATTTGCCTGGTTTCGGCCTTCAATCTGGTCGGCTGTGTTTCGTATCTGGGGTTCCCGACCATTCGCTGGCGTCGGTCCGGGCGGCTTGCTGGACGCCGCGGGCGTCGAGCGCCTGCTGCACGTCGACCACATCGGTCACCGCCAGTTCTCGATTGCCTACGCCGAGTCGACTCCACTCGCAATACTCGTTCAAACCGGACTGGTGGGCTTGCTGATCGCCGTCATCGCAATTGTGCTGTGGTGGGCACGCCTGCGTCGGCGCGGTGCGGCGTCCGTGCCGATGGTCGCGGCCCTTGTGGCGATGGCTGTGATGGGCGCATTCCACGATTTCTTGACGGCAGACATCGTCCTCTGGTGGTGGGCCGTGATCATCGGTCTGATGGAAGCGAGAACTGCTCCAGAGGTCAACGAGGGGCCTCAGTTGGCGATTTCGGGTCGAAACGTCGCCCGAGGTCTGCTCCTTTCGTACGTCGTCCTCTGGGGGGTTGTGGAACCTGCGTGGGCGCGGTGGATGTGGAGGTCAGGAGGGGCGGTTGCGGAGCTGGTTGCGCCCACGATGCGGGCCGAGCCCTGGTACGACACGCCGCTTGACTGGCGGTCACGCGACATCTTACGACGCCCACCATGGACGTGGCGGGAAGCTGCAGAAGCAGTGGCACAGAGCGCGCGAGCAACCCGCATCCATCCTGGTGCGGCGAAGTTGTGGACGCTCCACGGCACGGTTCATTCACGGCTCGTGACAGACCTTGGCCCCTGGCCCGAGAGCATCCGCGCCTCTCGCGAAGCATTTGCACGAGCGGTGGAGCTCGAGCCTCATCAGCCGTGGGCGTGGCTGGAATGGGCGAGACTCGAGAGAAATATCGGTGAAATCGACAGGGCAATCGAACTCGTCGAGAGCGGGCTGGCTGCAGAGCCGCACACGGTGCGGGCGCGGCTCTTTCTCGCCCGGCTCGAGCTCGACCGGGGAAGGCCGGATGCCGCACAAGAGGCGTATGAACTCGCACTGCGGTCGGCAGGCTTGGGATCCCACCAGGGTCTCAGCGAATACGAGCGCGAGCTCGTGACCGCGCCGGCCTGGCAGTTCCTCGCCATCGAAGAGGCCCTCCGGTGAGACGTCCGGAGCGGTTCGGTTTGTGGTGGGTTCCGCTGACACTGGCCTTCGCGCCGCTCGTCGGCCTGGTACCGTCCCACCGCGACCTGATCGATTACTTCGCGCCGATGCGGACCCTGACCGCCGACCTTATCGGAGCCGGTGCGGCCCCATGGATCAATCCCGCCAATGGATGTGGGGAAGTGTGGTTCGCAAATCCGCAGACCGCTGTGCTCTATCCGCCGGCGTGGCTGCACCTGGTGCTGCCGGGGCCGTGGGCCCTGGCGTGTGAAGTCGCAGTTCATCTTGCCCTTTTGTCCCTGGGTGTGGGCCTCATCGCGCGCGATCTCGGCGCGAGCCGATTCGGCAGGACGATGGTCGAGGTCACGGCGTGGTCAGCGGGGCCAATCCTGTTCACCGTCGGCGTCCTCAATAATCTCGAAACCCTGGCATGGATTCCGTGGATGGTGTTGGCCTCTCGGATGAAGGGACACAGGGCGGTGCCGCTGCTTGCCGGCGCCACTGCCCTCGGCTGGCTCGGGGGCGAACCCCAGCTGTGGGCGATGGGGGTTGTGCTGGCTTTTGCGGTTGCTCGCGACCGTTTGCGGGCGCTCGCGGGAGTCGGCCTCGGTACGGCAATCGTGAGCGTCCAGCTGGCACCGTTTCTGGTGTGGGTGGCTGAAGGAGACCGGGGCGGCTCGGCGGCATGGCTTCTCCGCGGAGCGGTCGCACCGGCGGCATGGGGCGGGCTCGTGGTGCCTGGCCCGGTAGCGAGTGCGGGCAGGATGGTCTATGCGGAAAGCCTGTTTTTGGGAGCGCCGATACTGATGTGTGCGCTACTCGGAGCCTGGCGAAGACGATGGGTGCTGGTCGCAGCAGGGGTGCTCGCGCTGCTGGCGACGCTGCCCGAAATCGGTGCGGGTGGTCTGTTCACGACTCTCACCGGGGGTCTGGTGCGCTATCCCTCGCGTTTCGCCCTCGCCGCAATTTCCATGCTCCTGCCGGCGGTTGGCGTCGGAGCCGAAGACTGGCTCGAGGGGCGCGGCCGGTGGCTGGCGACCGTTCTTGCGCTGCTCGCCCTCATCGTCTGTGCCGTGTCAACTCATCCCTGGCGCTGGTGGATTGCCGGCGTGCCCGCTCTGCTGATGTTGGTTGCAGCAGCGACTCCGAAGCAGAAACTTCTTCGGGTCAGCGTCTTGGTGGTAGGGACGATCGCAATCGTGGTCGCCGGCGTGCAGTTGGTCGATCTCCGCCCGATCGGGGTCGTGCATGCCGATACGTCGACCTGGCCAGAAGCCGCGAGTGGAGGACGAGTCTACGTGCCGACTCCGGCGGAGGACGTCATGCGGTGGCTGGCGACCGGCATCGAGGCACGCCGGCTGTGGCCGGTCGGATACCTCAACCTCGAGGAAGGGTTGACGGTCGCGCGGACCGACGCACCGGTGGCTCACCGGCGATTGGCCTCGCACATCGCGATCACCGACGAGGGCCCTGCCAACAGGTGGTGGCTCGACGCTCTTGCCGCCGAGTGGATGATCCTACCGGTTGGCGAGGGCGTCCCGGATTCGATGGAAGTGGTCTCCAGCCGCGGCGGCATGCGGCTTCTCCGCAACCAGGGTGCGCTTACCATTGTCAGCGTCGGTGATGGACCACCGGACCCAACGCTGCCATGGAGTCCTGGTGGTCGCGTCACCGCACTCGAGCTGGACACGACGTCGTGTGAGGCGGCATTCGAAACGTCGACCCATGCCTGGTTGTGGATTTCTCTGACCCCCGTCAGTGGTTGGCGGTGGAAGCTTGACGGGCGTCCGGTGGAGCTTAAGCAGGGTCCGGGCATTGTCCAATACCTCGAGGTATCTCCCGGTGGGCATGATCTCGAGGGTCGGTATCGACCGCCGTTTCTCCAGGTCACCGGCATCTTCAGCGGTTGTGCCCTGCTCGCTGCTCTCTTCGGACTGATTCGGGCCCGGAGGATGTCGTGAGGAGGGTGAGCCTCACTCTGCTTCTGGTTCCGATCGTGCTGGCCGCAGTGTTCTGGTTCCGACCGCCACGAGGTGATGACTCCTACCACCACACAATCAACGCTGTCGAGCAGGTTCGAGCCTGGCGGGAGGGCGCGGTGTTCCCGCGCTACCACCGTGGCTGGAACGGTGGAACCGGGACCTTCGTGCCTTCCATCTACTCTCCAATTCCGCTTCTCATCCAGGGCGGACTTGCGTGGATCACAGGTGATGGCCAGCGTGCGGTCGGCCTTTCTCTGGCCATTGCCCTTTTGGTGCTTGCTGTGGCATTAGCCGGTTGGACCGGCCGGCCAGCGGCGTTGTGGGTGGCGTTGGCTCCCTACCCCCTGGCCGTTGCCGTGTCGCGATCCACCACAACGGAAGCCTGGGCCCTCGCCGGCGCGGCGATTGTCCTGCCGTTGGCAATGCCGCCGGCTCCGATGACGCCGTGGCGGGGTGTTGGCCTCGCATCCGGGACCTTTCTGGTCGCCGGATGCCAGGTGGGGATGCTGTTGCAACTGGGCTGGCTTTTGGGTGTCTCGTGGATGGTGTATGTGCTTGTCGCCATGAGGGGCGCTGGCCCGGAACTATCGTCCAAAGGACGTGAGCTTGTAGGTGCCGTCAGCTGGAGTGCGGCTGGGTTGGCAACTGCGGGGATTTTGTGGGTGCCGGCGGTGCTGGATGCAAAATACCTCGCGATCGGAGAGCTCACCAGTGGACCTCTCGATTGGCGCAACAACTTCCTCCCGAGCAGCGGCGAGTTGGGTATCTTTTTGACCGCGACAGCGGCGAGCCTGATGGTGCTCGGCTGTGTCGTATTGTCAAAAGGCGAGCGAACCACGAGGCTCTCGTTAGTAGCTGCGATTGTTGTCGGGGTCATCCTCAGTACACGGCTGTCGGCGCCACTGTGGCATCTGCCGAAGATGGAGATTCTCCAGTTCCCGTGGCGCACGCTCGGTCCGACGACCCTGGTTGCGGTAATGGCAATCGCCTGCCTGCGCGATTGGTGGCGCGCCGTTGGGGTGGTTGTGCTTCTCCTTCCGCTTGTGTTGCTGCCTCTCAGGGTTGGTTCGGGAGCCGACTCGGTCCCGACCAACAGCACGCCCGAAGAGCTGGCGATGATTGCTCACCACCAGTGGGGATTGGCACCCGTTCTCCCGACCACGGCCGGGCTGTACGCCCCCGGCTATCACCGCCTCGAAAGCCTCGATCACCTTGCCCGTCAGCAGGCTTGGATAGAGGTTGTCGACCGCAATGCGACGGGCGGTGAGTGGCTCGTGACCCACAAAATACCGGGCATGGTGTTGCTGCCCCTGCAGTGGTGGCCGGAGTGGCACATCGAGGTCTCTGGATTCGATACGGAATATACGAACCGGCACGGGTTGGTGGCAGTGGAGACTGGCCCAGGTGCGGTGAATATTCGGGCATCGCTCGCGCCATCCCGGTCACGGCGACTTGGAAAAATTCTTTCGATCTGCGGTTTCGCAGCACTGGTACTTTTGATGGTTGAGAGGTTGAATCGAGATCGGAAGTCGCCCGCTCATGGGGGGACGTCATGATCGGCGATCGTCAGCCGATGGCCAATGAAAAATTGGCCGGTGGAGGAGCCGTCGCCCTGTCCGCCCTCGCGTTTTTTCTCGCCTTCGTTGGTGCGTGGCTGAGGCCGGTCTGGCATGACGAGCTCTATACGCTTTCACTCGCGCGCCTGCCGGTCGGTGAGTTGCTCTCGGCACTGGTTGTCGATTCGGGCCCGCCGCTCCACTACCTGCTGTGCCATCTCCTCTTTGTGCTCGTTGGCTGGCCCGAGGGATCATTTGTCGGCACGTTGATGGTGCGAATGCCGTCAGTTGTGGCCTATTCAATTCTGCCGTTGGTCGCGTCTCGTGGGTTGCCGATCGGCAGCCGCGGCCTCCCCTGGGCGGCAGTGTTGACGATATCGTGGCTGCCGCTTTTCTATTTCGGCACTGAAGCGCGCGCTTACGCCCTCCTCGCACTCGTGAACGCCGTCGCCTGGATACGGGGCCCGGAGTGGATCGAGCGCGGAGGTCCGAGAATCGTCGCCTTTGGAGCTGCTGCAGCCTGTCTTCCCGTTTTTCATTACATGGGAGTTGCGAGCTTCGTCGCCCTCCCGGCGCTTGCGCTCTTCGTTTCATCTCAACGGCGGCGTGCCCTGGCGGTGACGCTCGCAACGGCGGCACTCCCGGCTTTGATCTGGTCGCCGGTCATGCTCGGTTCGCCCAGCTCATCGATGGGCTGGCTGGACACCGCAGCGGGCCCGGGCCGCCCGGGTTGGTCGACGCTGTCTGTGCTGGCGCCAGCGGGTCCATTTCCCGCTCTTTTCGAGTTTTCGGAGCCGCCGGTTGCCGCATGGCTTTCGTTGGCATCTCTCGTCCTGTTGGTTGCCGGGGCAGTCGTGGGCATGCGAGTTCTCGGCAAGCGTCTCGCGAGCGAGAGCAAGGAGGTCGCCGCCGTAATCAGGCTCGGTATTGGTCTGTTGCCTGCTGTTGGATTGGCTCTGGCAGGACTGGCCGGCGTGCCTCTCTACTTCGCCGGGCGGACCGAGTCGATGGTGTGGACTCTTGGGGCCACCATGGCAGCGGTTGCGATGCTCGGTATGGGGCGTTCGGCGAGAGCAGTAGCTGGCGGCGTCTATGCTCTGATAGGTGTTGTGACTATCGTGATGTGGCTGGCCGAACTCCCATCTCGCCCTCAGGGCGTTGGGGTTGAAATCGGATACGAACTCGCCTCGAGAAGCGAACAAGGCGACCGAATCGTGGTCGCGGGGTTGTGGCAGCTCGAAGTGCAGCACGGGCTGGCCGAGGCGAATTTGGTCCAACCACAGAAGCCGCCGGTGAAGGTCGAGACGATTCCGAAATCCCAGTCGGATCACCCTGGATGGCTGGACCGAAGAATTCTGTCCTCACCGAAGCTTCTGGAGGATGAAGCCCGCGCGCTTCGAGACGCGTCTGATAGGGACCTGAGCCGCATCTGGCTTGTCTGGAGTCCGGGCTTACCCCTCGAAAGCGGCCTTTTCCCCGTGTTTTCCGGATGGCAGCGTGCTCGTGTGATGAGCTCCCCGATGATCGCGGTCGATCTTCTCGTGCCCCCGCCTCACGAGATATCGCCGAGGCGCGACGGAGAACTCCGCAAATGAAGAGGGTGACCGAGCCGGGACGAAGAAAAAACCTAGCTCAGGGTTTATACCTGGCAGTCTCTGTTTTCCTGGTTGCGTGCGGCACGGGTCCTCAGGTCGAGGAACTTGACCGGGAACTCGCCTGGCTTCTCAGTCGTTCGCAGAACCTGGCAGATCGAGCGGCCGGATTTGACCAGGAACGAGCGTTAGACGACATCGGAATTGACTCATCGAACGGAACGATGTTCCGTTTCGACGAGCATCTCGGGCAGGCAAGCTACGAGTCGATCGGCTCGGGCTTCGTCGGTCACAGTGCGACTCTCGCGACCCTTGGGGTTGACGGAGAGAGTACGAGGCTGGAAGGAGTTACTTCCTGGAACGTGGATGTTCCGATGGGGCGTATCGCGGCTCTGGAGATGGAGATCGCCTCACCACTCCTCGGACGATTGGAAATCGAGCTCCAAGGGGATAGCCCAGGCGATGCTGTGACGATCGAGCTTCCTCTGGTTGGTGATGGTGTTGTCCATCCCTATCGTTTCGAGCTCTTCGAGACTCTCGCGCCTTGGGCCAGTGAGCGCCTGATACGCGTGCGATTTCGTAGTCGGGCGCCTCGTGACGAAAGCCCGGTCGATATTCGGAGCGTCTGCCTGCTCTCCCGTCAGGCGGAGTATGTCGACTCTGAATACGGTGTCGTGCACAGGCGACACGATGGGGAGACCAGACTCTCCATCTTCCAGTCGTCTTCGTCGGTGATGCGCTTTACGCTACGGGGAGATTTCGGAGACGCTGTCGATTTTGTGGTCGGCGGGGCGGTGCTTCTCGAGGGTGCTCCGGTGCTCGCGGAAATTTCGTTGATTCGCAACGGCAGGCGCTACACGTTGTTGTCCGAGACCATCGATTCGGGTGGCAGCTGGTTGAACTGGCGGATCCCCCTGGGGAAACTGGATGCGGACGAGAAGGTATTCGAATTCCGGGTGACATCCAACGCGCCCAACGTGGTGTTCTGGTCTAACCCGTCCATCGTGAGCCGACCAGGGCGTCCGTTCAACGTCGTCATCGTCCTCGAGGACGCACTCCGAGCCGACCACCTCTCTTGTTATGGTTACTACCGTTCAACGACTCCGGTAAAGGACGCCCTTGCGGCGCGCGGCGCACGCTTCGAGAGATGCTATGCGCAAGCCACCAAGACCCGTTTCTCGTGTCCGTCATTCATGACATCGCTCTATCCGACGGCAACCGGGGTCGAGGGAATCTGGAACCTCCACGGCACTTTGGACGACAATTATCTGACCTTGGCCGAGGTCCTCAGGCGACGCGGGTTTGTCACAGCATCGATTCACCAAAACGCTAACGCTGGCAGTCCGGCTGGTCTTCATCAAGGCTTCAGCTATCTGTTCGAGAGTGTCCTGGGAAGTGCGGAAGAGCTCTACGCCGGTACATCCATGCAGTGGATCGAAGAACACAGCGATCGGAACTTCTTCCTCTATTTGCACATGGCCGACCCACATGAGCCGTACCATCCACCCGAGGACTTCAGGTTCTGGTTCGATGAGCTCGAGGCTGGATTGTCGGGAGGGGCGTCAACAACACGGCTCAATCGTCAGGACCCTCGCTGGATGCTGGAAGCGCGCAGGGCCCTCTATGATGGGGAGATTCGAGCCAACGATCACTGGTTCGCCGCCTTCCTGCAGCGCCTCGAGGATCTGGGGATAGCCGAACATACGTTGCTCGTTTTTATGGCAGATCATGGCGAACACCTCGGTGAACACGGCCTCTGGTCTCACCACCCGCCGGGCTACGTCCAGGTTCTGAACACGCCACTGATCATGGTGTACCCACCTCGCATCCAACAGGGAATCGTGATCGATGCCGCTGTTCAGAACCTCGATATCATGCCGACAATTCTCGACCTCGCTGGTGTCGACAGCAGGCCCCTTCTCATGCAAGGTGAGTCACTCACCCCCCTGATGACAGAGGGTGCCGCAAAAGGTTGGGACCGAAACCTGGCGTACTCGGAGGAGGCGCTTCTCAAGAAATCGCGCGACGAAAACAGACC
Source organism: Acidobacteriota bacterium (assembly GCA_022340665.1). Lineage (NCBI taxonomy): Bacteria > Pseudomonadati > Acidobacteriota > Acidobacteriota bacterium. Next base: position 122,833 of record JAJDNM010000010.1, read on the forward strand.
CTGTGGATCGGTTTTCATGGGCCGCTGGCACCTGCTCGACTCGTTCCATGCTCGGATAAAGCTCTTCGACCTGGAGCTCGATCCGAGCGAGGAGAACCCATTGCGGCTGCGTCGCGAGGTAAGCGATCGCATTCCGCGTTTTCTGCTCGACATGCAGCAGGCGGAGCTCGAGATCTGGAGAGGGATCACCGGCGGCAAAGAAAACACGGTTGTGCTGGATCCTCAGACGATCTCGGATCTCAAGGCTCTCGGCTATCTCGAATGATGGCCACATTGGCAACGAAGCATCAAGGGCGGTGAAATGACGGCCAATCGCTCACCCGTTGGGTGATATAATTATGTGAATCGTTCTCATGATTTCTCCAGCTCTCATTACCCGCACTCTTCGGCAGCAACTTGACGACGGTCGCTGCGTCATTGGTAGCTGGCTCAACACCATCAGCCCTGTCTCTGCGGAGCTGATGAGTTCGGCCGGCTTCGATTTCCTGACAGTCGACGCCGAGCACTCCGCGGTCGGCGTGGCGGGTGCTCAACCGATTTTCCAGGCGATCTGCGCCGGAAATCCGGACTGCGCTCCGCTGGTCAGGTTGCCGGGGATCGACCATGACACGGTCAGGCGTTTCATGGACATTGGTGCGGCCGGGGTGATCGCACCGTTCGTCAATTCAGCCGAAGACGCGGACGCGGTCGTACAGGCGGTGAAATACCCTCCCGAGGGCGGCCGTGGAGTCGGTTTCTGTCGGGCCAACCTCTATGGGTCGGACTTCGAACGAGCGATCGAGATCGCCAACGACGCCTCATTTGTATGTGCGCAAATCGAGCACATCGATGCTGTGGAGAATATCGACGAGATCCTGTCGGTGCCAGGTCTGGACGCGGTTTTTGTCGGTCCGTACGATTTGACGGCGTCGATGGGGCTGACCGCCCAGTTCGATCATCCGGACTACCTAGCGGTCATAGGCCGAGTCCTCGAGGCCTGCAAGCAGCACGGAGCGGTCGCCGGCATCCATTGTGTACAGCCGGACGTGTCCGAGGTGTTTCGACGAATCGACGAGGGCTTCCGGTTCATCGCCTACAGCCTCGACATCGTGATGATTCAAAGAGCCTGTGCCGACGGCTTGGCGGAGATTCGGAAACGACTCTCCGGGTGACGTTTGAGAAATCCATGGGGGAACGATGATATTCAACCAAAAGGTCGCTGCGCTGGTGCCGATGAAGGAGCACAGCGAACGCGTACCGGGCAAGAACACCAAACCGTTCGCCGGGAAACCGCTGTTCCATCACATTCTCGCGACCTTGCAGTCGACCTATGCCATTGACATTATCGTCGTGAACACCGACAGCGAGGTGATTGCGGAGCAGGCCGCGTCGAACTTCTCGAAGGTCGAGGTGATCGAGCGCCCCGAGGCGCTGCGGGGGGACTTGGTCAGCATGAACGCTCTGATCGCCCACGACATCTCGCAGGTGGCCGCCGAGATTTACATTCAGACCCATGCGACGAACCCACTGCTGCGTTCTGAGACGATCACCGCCGCGCTTCGCGAGTTCGCCAAATCTGAAGTCTACGACTCACTTTTCACAGTCAACCGCGTGCAGACGCGGTTGTACGACTCGGATGGAAAGCCGGTCAACCACGACCCGGAGGAATTGCTGCGCACGCAGGACCTGCCACCGCTTTTCGAGGAGAACTCGTGCCTTTATTTGTTCACCGGTGAGTCGTTCGACAAGAACGGTCGTCGAATCGGTAACCACCCCCTGATGTACGAGACGGAGCCGATTGAGTCGATTGACATCGACGACGAATTCACCTTCCGTCTGGCCGAGGTGCTGGCCGGCTACGCCCATCGGTAGGGGTGGGAGACGCTAAATGACACAGAAGATCGTCCAGATCATGACGCACCCATTCGGCGCCTCCGGCGACCGACCGCGCAGAGTCCTCGAAGAAAAGGGATGGGAAATCCGCTACAACCCTTACGACCGGCGGCTCAAGTCGAGCGAGGTTCCGGACATCGTACGCGATGCCCATGGAATCATCGCGGGAACGGAGCAGTACACCCCGGAGGTCATGGAAGCGGCACGGAATCTCGAGGTCATTTCGCGGGTTGGGGTCGGTCTCGACAACATACCGTTCGACATCTGCCGCGAGCGTGGCATTGTGGTGACTTTCACGCCGGAGGCTCCCGCCGACGGCGCCGCCGAACTCACCGTCGGTCAGATCCTCAATCTGTTACGGAAAACCCACGAATCGGACAAATCGATCCGGGAAGGTGCCTGGAACCGGTTTCTGGGCTTTCTCGTCAGGGAAGTCAACATTGGCGTGCTCGGAGTCGGACGGATTGGCAAGCGGGTCGTCAAACTCCTGAGCTCGTTCCAGCCCCAGCTCTACGGTTGCGATCTCGTACCCGACCTCGAGTTCGGAGAAGCGTACGATCTTCGCTGGGTCGAGAAGGAGGAGCTCTTTCGTGAGTGCCACCTCGTGACGGTTCACGTTCCCCTCAATACGAGGAATCACCACCTGGTGGGCGGCCCAGAGCTTGAGGTCATGCGCCCCGGCGGCCATCTCGTGAACCTCGCCCGGGGAGGCATTGTCGACGAGGCAGCGCTGATTGAAGCACTCAGCTCGGGCCATCTCTCAGGAGCCGCGCTCGACGTCTTCGAGGAAGAGCCGTACGAGGGGCCTCTCACT
>JAJDNM010000011.1 GCA_022340665.1 Acidobacteriota bacterium
CAACCCCCTGAATCGCAGCAACGATTGGCTGGTCAAATTCAAGAGAGTCACGCTGGCCACCGATGCTCCGGACCGCCTCGAGATCGAGATCGTGGTGTGCACCGGACAAGATTTCACGCTTCCGGCACCCGACGGCACGAAAGTCGTCGTCGAAACATCGATCAGTGAATTCGAGGGGAACGGTCCGGTCTCAGTCAGCTCGACCGTCAGCGGTCGTGCGATATTTCGGCTGATTCTCCAACCAGGGGTCTCTCACACTGTTGTGGTTGCCCGGGTCGATGAGGCTGCGGCGCGACTGTCGATTGTGGTCGACGAAAAGGGATCGCTTCGAATCGTCTCCTAGGAGCTTCCCAGGTGCATCGATCGCTCGTCCTCGCCGACGCCATCATCAATCTGATATTGGGCACGATGTTGCTCTTTTATCCCCAGTGGCTGGCGGAGTCGCTCGGGATGCCACCGGTGGTGACTCATTTTTTCCCCAACATTCTCGGAGGCGTGCTCTTCGGGATCGGTATCGCGCTGCTGATCTCCTGGAGAGGCGGGAAACAGGGTCTCGGGCTCGACGGCGCGATCGCCATCAATCTCTGTGGGGCAGGAGTGGTCGCCGGATGGTTGGTCGCCGCTCCTGAGACGATCCCACCACGCGGGAGGATCACGCTCTGGATCATCGCTCTGCTCGTCATCGGCATCGGCCTGATCGAATTGAAGCACCGAAACAGTGGGTGAACCGATCGATAGTCTGCTCATCTCCGCCGCTCATCTCAAGCAGTAACATTGGAACCGCCAAGACACCATAAGCCCTGGTTCCAGGGAAGGTCTCGACAAACTCGGTCGAAGTGATAGGGTCAGCCGTACCTCTATGACCTCATTTGTCGCCTTGGTCGCCCACGCTTCAGCTGGTCCTCCGCAGCCGGCCGAGGACCTCGGCCACCTGTTGGTGTGGGTTGCGGTGCCGGCGGTAATTCTCGCGGCCATCGTCGCTGGCGTCATCAAACATGCCATCCTGTCTATGCCCCGATTTCGAGACCGCTGTCCACCCTGGCGAACCTTTGCCTGGGTTTCGATCTCCGACATGGTTGCCTGGGCAATTCTGTGGCCCGCGTTGCTGACCGTCCGCATCCGCGGCATGGACGGTGGCCGGGGTCTCTGGATCGCGGCCCTCCTGCTGGTCGTCGCCCTCGCCTATATAGGCAACCGCTACGGCTTCGGTCGGGCCTTCGACCCGGCCCACGCGGGCAGCCTCAGAGGCACTCTGATCGCCGAATTCTTCACCATTCTGATGCCTCTGCTGGCAGTGATATTCGGTGTGTTGATTTATTGGATTCTGCACGCGTTGGGAGTCTCGTCATGATCAAGAACGTCATGAAGCGGGTCTGGGCATTCGATCTCGAGTGGGTCCCCGACCCATTGGCCGGCCGAATGTTGTACGACCTCCCCGAAGACAGCGAAGACGCGGATGCCATCAGGGTCATGTGGGAGAAGGGCGGCGCAACAGAGGAAGATCCGACCCCCTTCCTCAAGACCGCGATCTGCCGGGTCGTGTCCGTGGCCGCTTTGGAACGCCGTGAGCTGCCTGACGGCAGCGTCAAGCTCAACCTCATGTCCCTGCCACGCGACCCCGCCGATCCCAGGGAGACTTCAGAATCCTCGGTCGTCGGCACCTTCCTCGATGCTCTCGGCAAGAACCGACCGCAGATCGTCGGCTTCAACTCTCTCCAGTCGGATCTCAAGATCCTCATCCAGCGTGGGCTCGTCCTCGGCCTTTCGGCTCCGGGATTCTGCGAGCGCCCCGACAAACCCTGGGAGGGTATCGACTACTTCGCCCGCGGCAGTGACTGGAATATCGACCTCAAGGACATCGTCGGTGGATGGGGTCTCGCCAGTCCGAGCCTGCACGAGATCGCCGTTCAGTCGGGCATACCGGGTAAGATGGGAGTCGACGGCAACGACGTCGCCCCGCTGTGGCTCGAGGGCAAGCTTGAAAGCGTCGTCCGTTACAATGAGTGCGACGCGCTGACGACGTACCTGGTGTGGCTCCGAATGGCCCACTTCGCAGGGTTTTTCGACGACCAAGCCTACGTCCGCGAGCAGCAGCTCGTCGCCGACCTCCTGCAGATGGAGATCGCCTCGGGCGGACGCGACCACCTCGGGGAGTACCTCGAAGCCTGGAACGATCTCAGAAATTCAGTGGAGGCAGCGAGAAAAACGGAATAGATCGAAACGGATCTTTGTCTCAACACGTAGTGAGGTGGAGAGCCCACCAATCGGGAATGGGGGATTGGTCTCAGTGAACAGAATGATCAACCGAAACGGGGTCGACCGGCGCGACTTCATGCGCATCCTCGGCGGTACTGCCGCTGCGGCCGGGTTGTCCCTGCCTCCGGCAGCATGCGGCGGCGGTTCGTCAACCGACAGGAAGGTCATTGTCCTCGGACTCGACGGGCTCGATCCGAAGCTAGTCCGTGCTCTGATGGAGATGGGCCGATTGCCCAACTTCAAGAAGCTGGCCGAAATGGGCTCGTTCCAGGCCCTGGGCACCACCATGCCGGCGCTGAGCCCGGTCGCATGGTCGAGCTTCATCACCGGGATGACCCCCGGAGGCCACGGCATCGCCGATTTCATCGCCCGGAATCCCCTCACCTACACTCCGGAGTTCGCCATCTATCAAAACACCGATCCCGACCTCACGATCTCGGTCGGAGACGTGCACCTGCCGATCAAGGGTGGAGGTCCGGTCAACAACCGCCAGGGCAAACCCTTCTGGGCCTACCTCACAGAGCGCGACATCCCGGCCTGGATTTCCAAGATTCCGACGAACTTTCCGGTCGAGGAGACGGCGACCCACGCGATCGCCGGCATGGGTACACCGGATCTCGTTGACTCCTACGGCGTCTTTACCTATTACACCTCTGACGTGTTCGAGGACTTCCCGAACCTCGAGGGTGGCGAGGTGCTTTACGTCGACGTCAACAAGAACGTGGTTCGATCCAACATCCTCGGACCGGTCAACACGCTCAAGACACCGAAGGACACCAGCAGCGACCCCTACGCCAACACTGCGAAGATCCCGTTCACTGCCTATATCGACCCCAAGGCGGACGGCGCCCGGATCGATATCCAGGGCCAGAGCATCCTCCTGAAGCGCGGCCAGTACTCCCCGTGGGTCACACTCACCTTCGACCTTCTGCCGGTGATCGGATCGGTGCAGGGGATCGCACGATTCCTGCTGAAAGGCGTGGCACCACATTTTCAGCTGTATGTGACACCGATCAATATCGACCCGTCGGCACAGGCTGCACCGGTCACCTACCCGGCCGAGTTCGGGGCCGAGATTGCGCGTGACATCGGCGCCTTCTGGACCAAGGGCCTGCCATCGGACATGAAGGCCTTTGACCACAAGGTCATCAACGACGAGGAGTACGTCGGCCAGGCCGAGCTCATCCTCAATGAACGAATGGCCCTTTTCGATCACCAGTGGTCTCGCTTCGAGAGTGGCCTCTTCTACTTCTACGTCTCATCCACCGATCAGGACGCTCACATGCTGTGGCGCAACATGGACGAGACCCACCCCAAGCACAACGAGTCGGACGTCCGCTTTGCAGGCTGGATACCCCACCTCTACGAGGAGATGGACAAGTTGGTCGGCAAGGTGCTGCCGGCGGTCGATGACAAGACCCTGCTCCTGATCTGCTCAGACCATGGCTTCACCCAGTTCGCTCGCCAGTTTCACCTCAACACCTGGCTGCGCGACAACGGTTACCTGGTATTGAATGACAAGGCGGCGAAGAAAGAGGAGACGTCCATCTTCGACGTTGACTGGAGCCAGAGCGTCGCCTACGGCGTCGGCTTCAACGGTCTCTACCTCAATCTTCAGGGCCGGGAGGGCGAGGGCATCGTTCCTCCGCAAAAGGCCGGTGAAATCACCGCCAAATTGGCGCGCGAGCTCGAGGCCGTCGTCGACCCCGAGACTGGCCAGCACCCGATCGCCAAGGTCTACCGCCGCGAGGACATGTACATCGGCCCGGCGACTCCGATGATGCCCGAGCTTCTGGTCGGCTACACCCCCGGCTACCGCAACGCCTCGGCCTCGGTCCTCGGCTCCACCGGCAAGCCGACCATCGACCTCAACCCCTGGGCCTGGTCCGGCGACCACTCGATGGCCCGCGACCTGGTACCTGGCACCCTGATGTCATCGAAGAAGGTCGCGCGGGCGAACACCAGCATTCTTGATCTGCCGGTCACCGTCCTCGATTTCTTCGGTATCGAGAAACCGGAACAGATGGTCGGCAGCTCGATATTCCGCGCCGGTTAACGGCGCGGAATATCGAGAATTAGGATCTGAGAATTAGGAATTGGGAATGCCACCCACCCTCCCAGTTCTCGGGGGGTGCGGACGGGAATTCCGAATTCCAAATTCCGAATTCACGCGAGTCTCTGATCGATGTCGAGGTCGATCGGGTCGCCGATCCGTATCGAGGTGAAATCCTCGTGCTGCGGGTTGAGGATGAAGTTCGACTCGTGCGGCACGATGACACTTGGCACCTCGAGAATGCAGGATCGATTCGAGTCGGCCCATTCGTCTCCAATTTGCTTCAGCGTGAAAGGCGCTGGAAGGGACCGCCAGTCGTCCGGGAGCACCTCCAACTCCACCGTTTCAATCAGGCCGGCATCGAAGGTCACGGAAACGGTGATGTAGAGCGGGGGCAAGCCCATATCGGCGTGGACCATCTTTTCCAGAAGACCCAAAGAGGTGGTGGCCGAGGTATAGACGACCGCATGCCCGGGGCTGTTCCACCTTCCGCCCCAGACCCGGGCGCCCTCTCCATCAAAAGCTCGGGCCGCGAATTCCCCCCTGACCACACGCCATGAAGTCATCATCAGATGACGACCCCGTGCTCGATTTGGTGAATCAGTTTCTCGACCTCGCGTGCACCGACCTCCGTTCGCGCCATCTCCAACGGACTCGGTCCACCGAGCGCACGCCTGGGCCGCGTCATCCACGCCTGCGCCAGTTTCTCGTCCCCGCCATAGAGCTCGATTGCTTGCGAAAAAACCCGCGCGATCCGCACCAACCGATCGGATTCGTCCGAATCGAACCGACCAACCTTTTTTCTTCGCGCAAGGGTGCGGTGGGTGATCAGTGCCGTGTCTGCGAGTTCCTGCGATGACACCTGGAGTCGGCGTTTGAGGCGCTCGAACGCTGCGAACGAAAGTCCCTCGTCGAGCCGCTTCAGGAGCGAACCGGTATCGAAGGACCGTAAACCGAGAAGCGACAGATACTCGTGCTGGCCGTACGCAAAGGCCGGAGCAGGTGCCCCGTAGTCCGCCGCTGCTTCCGCCACGCGCTGCTTCTGAGTTTCTCCCGCCATGATCGAACCTCCTGCCATTTGACACTAACTTATATGCCAAATGGCAGATAGTCAATCTATTGAATTTTGAATCCCCACCCTCCCCTGTTATCTGGAGGGCGGGTGAGACATCCCGAATCGAAAGCAGGATTCCGAATTCCGAATTCCTACTTCCTAATTCTTAATTCCTAATTCCTAATTCCTAATTCTACTGAATGTAGCCCAGGCTCTTGAGCTGCTTGAGCGTGTCCTCGTCGAGGTTTTCCTCAGTGCGAAGGTCGGGGTCGAGCGACGAGACCGAGCACAGCTTCTCCCACGCCTGGAGATGGCGGATCATCACCCCGAGCCTTTCGCCCTCTGAATTGGAAAGATCGTGCAGCTGCAGCGGATCAGCTGTGAGATCGTAGAGTTCGGCGGACTCCCCGGCGATGCCGGACACCGCCGCCATCCCGCCGAGGGCCACGAATCGCTGCCCACCGGCCTGCGGCGATTCGGCAAACGCCACGTATGGAGGCTGGCCGGCTCCGTCGAGGATTGGAATCACGCTCGAGCCCTGAACGCCGTCCGGAATCTGGTTTCCGGTGAGCTCGAGAATCGTGGGCATCAGGTCCACGACCTCGACGACCTTGGGAATTGACCGGACGTCAGCGCCGGCCGCACAACGGAGAAAGACCGGCACCCGACTGACAGGCGTGTACAGCGTTTCTCCGAAGAGATCGCCGTGCTCCTGGAGGGCGAAACCGTTGCTTCCCAGCACGATCATCGTCGCGCGATCGTGCAGGCCAAGCTTTCTGAACGTCTCCATGAATGCCGCAAGCTGGGAGTCGATGACCTGAATTCGCGCCGCGTACCAGGCGCGGGCCCACTCGAGCTCTTGGTCGCTGAATTCGATCGGCTGGTCGGTGGAACGCGAAGCGATCACCTCTGCCACCCGCTGCGCCATACCCTCCGGCTGACCGGAGCCTTCCAGCAGGGTCCTCACCTGACCGCTGGCAGTGTGGGACCATCCGGCGAGAACCAGGAGGAAGTTTTCGCCCGAGTGCGCGCGCATCCACTCCGCCGCTCGGACGCCCGGGTCGGGGATCGTCTGGAAGGAGTCGAAGCCCTGAGCGAGCCCGTAGTCGCTCATCCCCGCGGTGCCCTCGATGAATGCGGCCGTCGAGTAACCGGCGGCTTTGAGCACCTCGGCCAGGGTCTGAACCTCATCCGCCATGTAGTCACCCGGTGACCTCAGTCCATTGGTCGTCGGGTACATACCGCTGAAGAGCGTGGCCAGGGAAGGTTGCAGCTGCGGCGCCTGGGCGAAGGCGGATTCGAAGCGCACCGACTCCTCCGCCAGGGCGTCGAAGGCGCTCGACCGAGCCATGGATCCGTAGGTCCCCAGTGCATCGGCCCTCAGACCGTCGATAGCGATGACGATAACGGGGTGTGCCCCTGCGACGACAGTCGTTTCCTCGACCTCCTCGCCGCCGCACGAGGTCAAAGTCATGATTGAGAGAAGGGCCGCCATGCCAGGGACTGCGTACCGATTGAGCCTGCTCAGATGTTTCATCTTCGCAACAACCTCCCAGGGCATGGAAGTTTAGCACGCAGACCCGGTTTTGAGTTTTGAGTTATGAGTTATGAGTTTTGAGTTTTGGGTTTCCCGCCACCGATCCGTCGCGCCGAGGACCGAAACTCAAAACTGAAAATTCAGAACTCATAACTGGAAATGCGCTACTATACCGACCGGCTCGCGGATCCTGCGGGCCGATTCATCAACGACGAACGGAGAAAGCATGCGCCGATTTGCAATTCTAATGGTCCTTCCCCTGATCGCAGTGTTCGCGGGCTGTGCCAACGAACCGACCGCGGAACCGATGGACAACGGACTGCTGCTCAGCCTGGCAGTTCTCGAAAGCGGTCCGTCAGGTCCAATCCCGCAGCCGGCGCGGCTCGGCATCATCACCCACGACGGCGATGCCTGGTCGTATCGCTTCATCGAGGACGAGGAGAGCAACGTCTTCCACAAGGCGATGGTCTTCTCGCCCACTCATGGTGAAAGCGGCATCCTGACCGCTGGGGGAACCAGAGCCATTGTCAAGCTGTGGAAAAAAGACGGATCGTCGAGGACTCTTTGGGAGAAGGACTTTGGCGGCAAGTTCAGCCGCATGCGCGACCTCGAGGTGGCCGATGTCACCGGTGATGGCATCAAAGATATCGTCGTCGCGACGCATGACCAGGGCGTGGTCGCCATGCTCGTAGGCGATGCGAGCGGCAACTTCACCGTCACCGAGCTCGACGCCGAGCCCAACACCTTCGTCCACGAGGTCGAGGTGGGCGACCTGAACAGCGATGGCGTGCCCGAGATCTACGCCACTCCGAGTCTTCCCAACAAGCTCGATGGATCCCCTCAGCCCGGGTTTGTCACCCGATACGTCCCGGGTGCCGACGAGGGGCGCGTCCTGGTGGCCGATCTCGGGGATCGCCACGCGAAGGAGATCCTGGTCGACGACGTCGACGGCGACGGCATCGACGAGCTCTACGTCTCGGTCGAAGCGGTCGCCGGAGGCAGAGTCGAGATCCTGCGTTTCGACGCCGACACCGACCCCGCCGAGGGCATGCTCATCGCCAGCCTCGATGACAATCTCACACGCTTCCTGACCGCGGGCGACGTCGACGGCGACGGCGTCAAGGAGATGGTGGCGGCGGCCAACAAGAGCGGCCTTTGGCTGCTCCGCCCCGGAAACGATCCGCGCGCCGAGTGGTCGATCGAGTCGATCGATCGCAACTCCGGAGGATTCGAGCATGCTTCGATTCTGACCGATCTCGACGGTGACGGCGTCGACGAGCTTTACGTCGCCAACGACGACGACGGCGAAATCAACCGTTATGTGTGGGTCGAAGGCGAGCCGCAGCGCGAGCTGCTCTACACCCACCCGGAGGGTCTGTCGGGATTCACCTGGAACATCATGCCGGCGCCGGTTGCGTTGATCCCCGGTTCGTAATCTTGTTCCCTGGGGTTCACAACCCAGGCTCAACGTCTGTCACCCCCCACGGGGATTTCGTGGTGTTGGATGGGCCAGAACCTGGGGCTCACGTCCCGGGCTATTCATCTGTCGCGCCTTCGGCGCTCGGTCCAGGTCGAACCACCCTTACGACGGACACACGTGATGAAGAAAATCGCAAGGTTCGGCGACGATAGCCGCGGAGCGGCGGCAAATAGTTGGCCTGGGGCGTCAGCCCCAGTTCCAAGGACCCCAACCCCGGAACCCTACGCGCCCTCTTCCTCGCCGAGGGTGACGGTTATCGCGAAACGCTCACCCTCGGGCGCATCGCCCTCCGCCAGCGACAGGCCACCATCGACCACGTTGCCGGCGCGGAGGATGTCATCCATCACGGGTGCGAGGGCATCTCTGACCGCCGCAGGTCCGGTGATCTCGAGCGAAGCCACCGGCCAGCGCAAGCTCTTCTGCGCCACGGTTTTGGAACCACGGATCTTGGTCATCACCTCGACCGCCGCCTCGAAGGTGCCACCGACTTCTGGCCGGGGAATGGCCTCGAGCTCTGCGGTCGTCGGCCACGCTGAGGTGTGGATGCTCTTCGCGCGGCCCTCGTCGGCGAAGCTCCACGACCAGACCTCCTCGGTCACGAACGGCATGAAGGGCGCCAGCAGGCGAAGGTAGGCGTTGAGGCCCAGCCGAAGCGCCGCCAGAGCTGATCTCCGGCCCGGAGTATCGTCGTCGGAGTACGAGCGCAGCTTGACCAGCTCGAGATAGTGGTCGCAGAACTGCCAGAAGCTCTCCTCGATGACCTGGAGGGCGGCCGCGTAGTCGAAGACATCGAAGGCTTTCGTTGCCTGGTCGATGACCGAACGCAGGCGCTCGACGAGAGCCAGGTCGAGAGGCTCTTCGATGTGTTCCACACCCGGCACCTCACCACCGACGCGATCGAGCTGCATGAGCACGAATCGGCTGGCGTTGAATATCTTGGTCGACAGGCGTTTGCCGACCTTGAAGACGCTCGGGTCGAAGGCGGTATCGGTGCCCAGCCTGGCCCGCGCCGCCCAGTAGCGAACCGCATCGGACGACCACTCGACCAGCAGATCGTCAGGGGTCACCACGTTACCCTTGGATTTCGACATCTTTTTGCGATCCGGATCGAGGATCCAGCCCGAAAGAACGACGTGATGCCAGGGAATCTCACCCTCGTGCATCCACGCCTTGACGATGGTCGAAAAGGCCCAGGTGCGAATGATGTCGTGCGCCTGAGGCCGGATGTCCATCGGGAAAAGCCTGGCGTGCCGCTCGGGATCGATCCCCCAGTGGCTCTGGATCTGGGGGGTCAGGGACGAGGTCGCCCAGGTGTCCATGACATCGGGTTCGGCGGCGAAACCGCCGGGCTGATCGCGCTGCTCCTCCGAGTATCCCGGCGCCGGGTCGGTCAACGGATCGACCGGCAGCATCTCCTTGTCGGCATAGATCGGCCGCGAGAAATCGGGCTCGCCATCGCCGCCCACCGGGTACCAGACCGGAAAGGGTACGCCGAAGTAGCGCTGGCGGGAGATGCACCAGTCCTGGTTGAGGCCCTCGACCCAGTGCGTGTAGCGGGTCTTCATGTGCGCCGGGTGCCACTGGATCTTGTCGCCCTGTGCGAGGAGCGCCTCCTTGTGCTCGAGCGTCCTGATGAACCACTGACGGGTGGGCACGAACTCGAGCGGGCGATCACCCTTCTCGAAGAACTTGACGATCTGCTCGGTCGGCTTGGGCTCACCGACCAGCGCCGGCCCTTCCCAGCCCGGGAGGCTGCCATTTTTCGCCAGCAGCTCCGCGATGCGCATTTTCGCCTTGCTGACGAACTGGCCCGCGATCTCGTCGTGCGAACGCTGGGCGAGCTGCACGTCGACGCTCTCGTACGGATCCTCGCCGAAGGTGGCTGGCAGGATCTTGCCGTCACGGCCGATCAGCTGCTTGACCGGCAGACCCGACGCCTTCCACCACTCGACGTCCATCGCATCGCCGAAGGTGCAGACCATCAGGATGCCGGTGCCCTTCTCGGGTTCAGCGTGCTCGGCGGCGACGATTGGCACCCGCGCACCGTAGAGCGGGGTGATGGCATACTTGCCGAAGAGCTCTTGATATCGCTCGTCATCTGGGTGGGCGACGACCGCGATACACGCGCCGAGCAGCTCTGGCCGGGTAGTCGCGATCAGCAGCTCGCCGCCACCCTCGACCCCGAAGCGGAGATCGAAGAAGAGACCCTGGCGCGGCCGGTCCTCGACCTCCGCCTGGGCGACCGCAGTCTTGAAATCGATGTCCCACATGTTGGGTGATTCGAGGTTATAGACCTGATCCTTTTCGACCAGGTCGAGGAAGCTGAGCTGAGAGATCCGGCGACAGTGATCGTCGATCGTGGCGTACTGCTCGGACCAGTCGAGCGACAGCCCGAGGTGGCGCCACAGGTGCTCGAAGGCCTTCTCGTCCTCCGCGGTCACCAGCCCGCAAGCCTCGATGAAGTTTCGCCGCGAGACCTCCTCGATCTCCTTGCGCTTGCCGCCTTCCAAGTCCGGCTTCCAGTCCGGGTCGTAGGGCAGATGCGGGTTGCACCGAATACCGAGCAGATTCTGCACCCTGCGCTCGGTTGGCAGGCCGTTGTCATCCCATCCCATCGGGAAGGCGATGTTCTTGCCGATCATTCGCTGGTAGCGCACCAGCAGGTCCTCGTGGGAGTAGCTGAAAACGTGCCCGACGTGCAACGAGCCGGAGACCGTCGGTGGCGGCGTGTCGACCACGAAAGTCTCCTCGCGCGGACGCGAGGGATCCCACTCGTAGATTCCCCACTCATCCCACGTCTGGCGCCACTTCTCCTCGATTTCGAGGTGCTTGTACTTCTTCGGGATTTCAGGCACTGAGATCCTCCGCTTCGGAAAAGGCGAACTCGGCATCCTCGACCCGCAGACGATCCCGGGTGATCCAGCCACCTGCACGCCCACCGCCACCGAGCACACAGGCGAGCGCATCGTCGCCCGCGCCGTAAAGCTCGTTCTCTTCGTCAGCCGTGAGCAGCGATGCCTTCTTGACCCACACGACGACCCGTTTCGCGCCTTCCTTGGCGGCATCGAGCGCGTTGGGCAGAAAGCTGCGGACGTCCTCTCCGTCGCCTCGCACCAACATCACCGTGGTGCCTGCGCGATACGGCGGACCGCCTCCGAGCCACAGCTCGAGCTCGGAGCGATCCGTCACGTCAACTAGCCAGGG
>JAJDNM010000012.1 GCA_022340665.1 Acidobacteriota bacterium
GATCTCGGTGGTGGTGAGCGAGGCGTGGCCGAGCATCATCTGCACCGCGCGCAAGTCGGCGCCGTTCTCGACCGAGTGGGTGGCGAAGGAGTGGCGGACGACGTGCGGGCTCAGAGGCGAAGTAATCTCGGCTTTCGCGGCGTGGCCGCGGAGGATCTTCCAAAAGCCCTGGCGGGTGAGGGGACCCCCGCGGTGGTTGAGGTACAGAACCGATAGGCGCTTGGAATTGAGGTCGGGCCGGGCATGCTCGAGGTACTCATCGATCCATGAGATTGCGCTCTCGCCGAGGGGTACGAGCCGCTCTTTGCGGCCCTTGCCGATCACCCTCACGTAGCCCGGATCGAGGCGCACCCGCTCCAGCGTCAATCCGACGAGCTCGGAGACCCGTAAGCCGGTCGCGTACAGAGTTTCGAGCATGGCCCGATCGCGCAAGCCGAGCGTGGTGGAGGTGTCCGGTGCGGCCAATAGGGACTCGATCTCCCCCGAAGAGAGGGCGTGGGGCACGGTTTTCCAGAGGCTCGGTGAGCGAAGGTTGGCAGTCGGATCGGTGGTTTGAACCTGGGTGTTGACCAGGAACCGGAAGAAGCCGCGCAGCGTGGAGAGAGCTCGGGCGGATGAACGGGCTGAAAGACCCTGATCGCGGCGGTGTCCGAGATAGGAGCGAATCGTCGTGCGATCGACCCGGGCGAGATCGATGGCCTGCACCTCGAGCCACGCCATGAACTGCAGGAGATCGCGCCGGTAGGACTCGATCGTGCGCGGGCTCAGGTTTCGCTCCACCGCCAGATGGGCGAGGTACTCGTGGAGATGGTGTTCTGCGGAACGAGCCATGTGAATATCGTAACCGCATCCTGATTCCGTATGGGGAGCCCCGAGTGTTGAGTTTTGAGTTACGAGTTTTGAGTTCCGATCCTCCCCCGGAGGTGTTTTGGGTGTGTGGGGGTAACTCGAACCTCAAATCTGAAAACTCAAAACTAACGCAGACCAGCGGCTCCGTTTCTTGCTTCCGAGGCAACGATGGCGAGACAGTTCCGTATACTGGTTAGTGGGGCGGCGAGGCCGCCCTGTTTCGTCGGAGAGAGAATGAATCCTGTTTCGGACACCATACTCGAACGCCTGGAACGGCTGCACGAGTCCATCGTGCGCGTCATCCGCGGCAAGACGGAGATCGTCGATGCCTTGATCGCCGCGCTTCTCGCCCGCGGCCACGTGCTCCTGGAAGACGTGCCCGGTGTCGGCAAAACGACCCTGGCGCAGGCCCTCGCGCGCTCGCTCGACCTCGATTTCAACCGTATTCAGTTCACGTCTGACACCCTGCCTTCGGACATCATCGGTATCTCGGTCTACCGGCAGGACCGCGGAGACTTCGAATTCATTCCGGGCCCGTTGTTCTCGAACGTGGTCCTCGCCGACGAGATCAATCGCGCGGCGCCGCGTACCCAGTCGGCGTTGCTCGAAGCCATGAGTGAACACTCGGTGACGGTTGAAAAGACGCGCCACAGGTTGACCGAGCCGTTCTTCGTCGTGGCTACCCAGAACCCGGTCGAGTCGACAGGGACCTATCCTCTTCCGGAGTCGCAGCTCGACCGATTCCTGATGCGATTGTCGATGGGCTACCCGGGGCGCGAGGAGGAGCGCGAGCTGTTGCGGGCGAGCGGTGCGGAGCCGGAACTGGAGCAGTTGAAACCGGTAGTCGATGCGGGAGAGGTCCTCGAGATGCAGAATCTGGTGCCCGAGGTGTATGTGTCCTCGGTGCTCCTCGACTACTTGCTGGAGGTCGTGGAAACAACCCGCAAGCACCCGGCCCTCGCGCTCGGTGTCTCAACGCGGGGGTGCCTCGCGTGGCAGAGATCGGCCCAAGCCCTGGCTCTGGTCAGGGGCCGCGCCTTTGTGTTGCCTGACGATCTTCAGGACACTGCCGAGATGGTGCTCGCCCACCGCCTCCTGCACGCGGATCCTCTGGTCGGCGACGGCTGGGAACGGAGCCGCTCCGAGCGCGCGGTGATTCGGGCGATCCTTGAGTCGATTCCGGTACCGCGATGACGTGGAGGAATGAGGAATGAGGAATGAGGAATTAGGAATTCCCGCCCGCTCCCCCGGTTTTCGTGAAACTCTTCGGGTGGGTGGGGGATCATTCCTCATTCCTCATTCCTAACTCCTCATTCAAAGCCTCATGGCGTTCGCCGACTCCTTTCCCGGTTTTCGTCTCCGACTCACGAAATGGGGTGCCGCCTTCCTGGTGGCGTGCGTCATCCTCGGCCTGGCTGCGGTGAACACGGGCAATAACTCGCTGATGGCGTTGCTCGGCCTGGCACTCGGCAGCTATGTGGTGTCTGGGACCTGGTCGCGCCAGGTGCTCGGCGCAATCGAGGCGAAGCTTTTTCTGCCTCCGGATATCCACGCAGAGCGCCCGGTCGTCGTGGATGTGGAACTCACCAACACCTCGAACGTGTTTCCCGCCTACGGACTGGTGGTCCGTGATGCCGGCGGAAGTGTCCTTCTCAAGGAGTTCTTGCTGGCAGGCGGTGCAACGCGGCGGCGTTCGGTAGAAATCAGCATGCCTCGCCGGGGCTGGCACGAGATCGGACCGTGGCGACTGGAAATCCTGCTGCCACTGGGTTTCTTCCTGAAATCGAAGAGCCTGATCCAAGGTCGAAGGGTTTTGGTCTACCCGAAGCTCCTCGCCTCGTCGGCTGCATCCGTGCGTCGCGGTGGTGGGCGGAGGTCTCCGGATGCGCTCGAGTCGCGGGGTCGCGAGGGCGATGTCACCCAGCTCCGTGACTTTCGGGAGGGGGACGAGGTCCGTGCGATGCACTGGAAGCAGACGGCGCGGCAGCAGCACCTGGTAGTCGTTGAACGACAGCAGGTGGCCGAAAAACCGGTCTTCTACGTGCTGGATCCGAGGGTCGATGATCCGGCCGATCCGCACCAGGTCGATCGGTTCGAGCGACTCGTGTCGGAGGTGGCAACCGGGGTCGTCCAGAGACTGCGCGAGGGTGTTCGGGTGGGATTAGTTGTGGGTCAACTGGTCGTACCTCCCGTCCGCGGATTTCGCAGGGCGCCGGCCCTCCTGCGGCCCCTAGCCGAGGTGGAGGGCGTGGCGAAGGATGGAAAGGCGCCTGCCGAGATGGGAAATGGTCGGACTATTGCCTTCGGTTTTGAAGGGGCAGGGTCCAAATGACGGTCGAGAACTACCGGATGTTGCTCGGCTGCGCCTTTTTGTGGGCTCTTCTGCCGTTTCCCTTTCTCTACATCCTGATGCCGCCGTTCTGGATCACGGCTGCCGCGGTGGCTCTGACGGTCGTGCTGAAGCCGTCGGTGAGTCTCCGCCCCTCGGGGCTGGTCCTCAACCTGATCGGGGTGGCGGTTGTTCTGCTGGTCCTGGTCGCCGGCGGCATCCGGGTCGGACCACTGCGACCGCTGGGCCATCTGTTGGTGCTTCTGACCTCGGTCCGCGTACTGACGGTATCGGACAGACGGTCGTTTCTGCGCGCTCTCCTCCTGGTATTCATCGTGTGGGTGGTAGCCCTGACCTCGTCGACTCATGTGACGGTGGTTCTTTACTTTGCGGCCTCGGCAGCTCTTTGGTGGTGGATCGGCGTCACCGCCCACCTCGACGGCCTCGGTTTCGCCACGCAAGGACGGATCCCGGCCCCCAGAATCCGTCACGTCGCGGCAGCTGCGGTTGTGGCGCTACTGCTCTCGGTGCCGATCTTCATGGCCTTGCCTCGGCTGCGATCACCCTGGATCGCAGGTCGCGGAGGTGTCAGCAGTGTCACCGGCTTCACGAGCCACGTGGACCTTGCGGGGGTGGGCACCATCCGGCAATCCCATCAAGTGGCGATGGTGGTCCGATCGGTGTCTGGCGAGGCGATCAGCCCCGACTGGATGCGCCTCAGGGCGACGGCGCTCCAGCGGGTGACCCTTGACTCGTGGGCGCCGCGAGGTGCGTACCAGGAACCGAAAATGGTAAACGGCGTGATCCGATTGCACGGAGACGACCGCCGGCTTGCCGATGCCGCCGAGCTGGAAATCGAGCTGGTTCGGCCGCGGCGCTATCTCTTTCTGCCGGAAGGAGCCGTCGCCCTGGAATGCCCGGTGGCAGTGAAAATGGACCCGACGGGGGGTGTGGTGCTTGCGTCTCGCCCGTCCGGGCCGGTGACCTACCGGGTGTGGGTGGCTCGAGATGACCCGCCGAGGTTTGCCGACCCCCCGACTGGAAATGCCCCTGCATTCGAGCTCGACCCAGCCGTTCACCGGCTCGCATTGGATGTTGTCAGCGAGAGCCGGTCGGACGCAGAACGTGCGGCGACGATTGAAGCGTTCCTGAGAAAGAATTTCGGTTATTCATTGAGCGGGATGACCCTGCAACGTGCCGATCCTGTGTCGTGGTTCCTGCTGCACGAGCGACAGGGCCACTGCGAGTACTTTGCCGGAGCCATGGTGGCCCTGCTCAACGATGTCGGCGTGCCGGCGAGGATGGTCGCAGGGTATAGCGGCGGGAACCTTTCCCTCGACGGTGAAGAGGCCGTCATTCGGCAGGCAAACGCGCATACCTGGGTCGAGGCCTGGATCGGCGACGGCGACACCTGGTCCACCTTCGATCCCACGCCCGAGGCAGATATCCCGGCGCTCGCAAGACCGAGCGGGACTGAGCGGATCCGCTGGGCTGCGGATTGGGTGCAGTCTACATGGGACCGACATGTACTGACCTTCGGTTTCGGCGAGCAGGTGCAACTGGTGACGGCGATGACACGAGGGTTCGAGGCGGTGCTCCGACCTTCGGCCTGGCGATACGCGGTGTGGATCCTGGTCGCGATAGTCGTCCTTGCCGTCGGGTGGTGGGCGACGGTCAGGCGCCGGACGCCGTCGGGCCGAATGGCAAGAACACTTTCGGGGCCGGCGGCGGATATGGTGGACCGGATTGCGCGCCGTCTCGAACGGAACGGCCTCACGGTGCCACCCGGTGCGACGATTCGTTGGATCTCGAGCGCAGCGCGGAGCGAGTGGCCGGGCGCTGGCGCAGCGATCAGCGACCTGGCTTGGCTGGCGGAAAGAGAGCTCTATGCCCGTGGAGGACCGAGGAAATCGGATCGCGCTTCGGTTCGAAACCTGTGGAAGCGCGCGCAAAAGGGCATGCGCAACACACGCTGAACTCGGAATTCTGAACCCGGAATTCGGAATGGGGGAAGGCGTTCCCACGTAAAGAATGTTGACAACACTGAGGAGCTTGGAGGCCGTGTAGTGAGGAAACCGTTGTCGCATTCCGTTTCTCCGGGTGGTTGGGTGAGAATTCAGAATTTGCCGAGCGGCGGCGATCGCTTGTCGCGAGCCACATTCGGCTCTATCATCTTCGTTATGCGATGCCCCCTGCGATGGTCCGTAGCGATGCTGACGATGCTGGTGTTCGCGGCTCCGGCGTGGAGCGCGGAGATCGTCCGCCTGAGGGTCGAGGACACGATCCAGCCGGCGTCACAACAGTTCATCGAACGGGGATTGGCCGAAGCCGTCGAACGAGATGCTTCGCTGGTCGTGCTAGAGCTCGATACGCCTGGTGGGTTGGTCGACACCACGCGGGATATCACGACCGCGATCACGACCTGTTCGGTGCCGGTGGTCGTCTTTGTCAATCCGCCGGGCGCCCGCGCTGCGTCGGCCGGCTTTTTTATTCTGCTGTCGGCAGACGTGGCGGCGATGGCTCCGGGCACCAACACCGGTGCTGCACATCCGGTCGGTGGGCAGGGGGAGAATCTGCCGGAGGACGTTCGCGACAAGGTGACCAATGACGCCGCGGCGATGGTGCGTTCGCTTGCCGAGCATCGCGGACGCAATCCGGAAACCGCCGAGAAGACGGTCCTTGAAAGCATTTCGCTGACCGCCGAGGAAGCGCTCGAAGAGGGGTTGATCGACCTAATCGCAGACGATATCCACGATCTGCTGGAACAGCTCGACGGTCTGGAGATCGAACGATTCGACGGAGAAACGGAAACTCTCGCAACGAGTGGGACGCAGATGGTTGAAATCGAACCGAGCTTTGCCGAACGTCTTTTCTCGGTTCTCGCCAACCCCAACATCGCATACCTGCTGATGGCGCTGGGTGCGCTCGGCCTTTACGTCGAGATCACCCATCCGGGTGGCATCCTGCCGGGGGTGGTGGGTGTGATCTTCCTGCTGCTCGGCCTGTACTCGGTGTCTGTATTGCCGGTGAGCTGGGCGGGCATCGCGTTGATCTTCGTGGCCATGATGCTCTTCATCCTGGAGGTGAAGGTGACCAGCTACGGACTGCTAACGGTGGGCGGTGTGATCTCATTCGTGCTTGGCTCGTTGATGCTCTTCGACGGGCCGATCCCGGACATGCGGGTGAGTCTTGGAGTGGTTTTGCCGACCGCTGTAGTCGTGGCGATCCTGACCGGGTTCCTCCTCACCCGTGTACTCCGCGCCCACCGCGCCCGACCTCTGACCGGGCGAGAGGGGTTGGTTGGCAATGTGGGGCGGGCAATCAGCGAGTTAACACCGAACGGAAAGGTCGCAGTGCACGGTGAATACTGGGACGGTCGGTCGGTCGGTGAAGCGATAGCGGCCGGAAGTAAAGTGCGCGTGGTTAGGGTACATGATCGCGTGATCGACGTCGTCGCTGTCGGTGATGACGAGGAAGGAAGTGGATGATGTTGCAGGTTCTCGGACCCGGACTCGGGATCGCCGTATTCTTCGGCATTTTCGTGATATTCAAGTGGATCAACATCCTCAACGAGTATGAACGGGGTGTGATCTTCCGGCTCGGGCGGGTGCTTGAGGAACCCAAGGGGCCCGGATTCGTGTTCGTCTTCTGGCCGGTTGACCGGATGGTCAAGATCAGCCTGCGAACGGTCGTACACGACATTCCGCCGCAGGACGTAATCACTCGCGACAACGTGTCGGTCAAGGTCAATGCTGTTGTCTACTTCCGAGTGATGAACCCGGTCAAGGCGGTGGTGGAGGTCGAGAACTACGTCTACGCGACCTCCCAGCTTGCCCAGACTACCTTGCGCTCGGTGCTCGGCGAGGTGGAGCTCGATGACCTGCTGACCAAGCGCGAGGAGCTGAACGTTCGTTTGCAGTCGATAATCGACGAACACTCTGACCCGTGGGGAGTCAAGGTCTCGATGGTCGAGGTCAAACACGTCGATCTGCCCCCGGATATGCAACGCGCGATGGCCAGGCAGGCCGAGGCGGAGCGCGAGAAGCGGGCCAAGATCATCCATGCCGAAGGCGAGCTTGTCGCGTCGACCAAGCTGGCGGAAGCGGCGGCCGTGATGTCGAAGAACCCGATCTCGGTCCAGCTGCGGTATATGCAGACGCTCTCGGAGATCTCCACCGAAAACGCCTCGACGATCGTCTTCCCGATGCCGATCGACTTTTTTGAAGGCTTCACGGTGACGCCAAATAGGAAAGAGTGAGAAGATCGCGCGAGCGCGGACCCCGGAGAGAGAAATTCGTCGTGGATAACGTATCCTGCGAGACATGAGTCGTAGCTACTACGTCATCGAGTTGAGCGCACGTTGGTTGACCGTGCTCCTGATCGCGTTGGCGTTGGTCATGGTCCTGGCCTTCGCGCTCGGCTACGGGGCAGCCTGGTCAGTGTTGAGTTCCAGCGAGACCGGTGGGGAGGAGATGACCGCCCTGCAGGCGGCCGCGACGCCAACCGACATCCCCGAGGTCGTGATACCCACCACCGTGGCTCGAGCCACCGAACCACCGAAACCGACATCGACTCCGACGTCAACAGCGACACCGCTGCCCCCGACTCCGACCCGGCCGGCACCGACCGCAGTTCAGGCATCGTCTGATTTCTTCGTGCAGGTGTTGGCGTCCGCCAGGAGAGAGTCCGTGGAAGCGGCGCGAAAAAAACTCGAAGGACTCGGCTTTCCTCGCGATCACCAGCACCTGATCACAGTGCAGGATGCCGGTGCGCCGACCCTTTTCAAAATCCGGTTGGGACCGTTCCCGGACCGATCCTCTGCCGACCGTGTGGCGCAACGGATGAGTGCCGCCGGGTTCCCCGACGCCTGGGTCGTCGTCCCATGACGTTCGGCGGTCGTGCTCCCGGGCCGGCGTTGCCGGAGTGGATTCGGTCTCGGCGGCTGCGGCTGGGAGAGCTTCACGAGATCAAAACGCGTATGCGTTCGGGAGGGTTGCACACGGTCTGCGAGGAGGCACGTTGCCCCAACCGATCCGAGTGTTTCTCGCGCGGCACAGCGACCTTTCTGATCAACGGCAGGGTGTGTACGCGCAACTGTTCCTACTGCTCGATCGCCCACGGGCGACCATCACCCCTGGATCCCGAAGAGGCGCAGCAGCTCGTTGACGCAGTCGTGGAGATGGATCTCGAGCACGTCGTCATCACCGCAGTTGACAGGGACGACCTTGCCGATGGTGGAGCCGGTGGGTTCGTGAGCTGTCTTCGCCGCCTGAACGAGCTCGAAAAACCGCCGACAGTGGAGGTTTTGACACCGGATTTCCGTGGCGATACGGAGGCCGTGGATCTGATCATCGATGCCGGTCCGGATGTTTACAACCACAACGTCGAGACTGTACCGCGGCTCTACCGCCGGGTGCGTCGGTCTGGGCGGTACGAATGGGCGATCGAAGTTCTGTCCAGGGTTGCAGAGCGCGCTCCGGAGATGATCCGCAAGTCCGGTCTGATGGTCGGGCTCGGCGAGACCGAGGAGGAGATCGTCGAAGTGCTGACGGACCTTCGCGATGCGGGCTGCCAGGTTGTGACCGTAGGCCAGTATCTTCGGCCGACCCCCCAGCAAATCGAGGTGGCACGCTACTGGAAACCGGAGGAGTTCGAAAGACTCGAATCGGCTGGATCCGAAATCGGGCTGGAGGTATTTGCCGGGCCGTTCGTCCGCTCCTCCTACCGCGCCGAGGAGGCCTTCCTCCGCGTTGTCGGGCAGGGCTGATTCCTACCAATCCCCGTCCCGACCCCGATCCCGATCCCGCACGTGAAGAAAAAGGGACGCCTGTGCTCGGTATGAGCAATCTGTTGGTGCGAAACCCCGGAAAATTCGGTGTTCGATGTCACAACGCGGTCGTCGGGAGCGGGAGCGGGATCGGACAGTGGCCGGCGCAGCTATACTCACCCGGATGTCGAACGGCTATTTCATCACCTTTGAGGGCGGCGAGGGGACCGGAAAGAGCACGCAGTTGGTCCTGCTCAACGACTGGCTGAGCACCATCGGTCATGAGACCATCGTCACCCGTGAACCCGGTGGCACCAGGCTCGCCGAGGCGGTGCGTGCGCTACTCCTCGACCCCGAGCTCGAGCCTGGCGGCTTGAGTGAGATCTTCCTTCTCGAGTCGGCCCGCCACGACCACGTCGAACGGGTGATCCGACCGGGCCTTGATGACGGCAAGGTAGTGCTCTGCGATCGATTCACCGACTCGTCGTTGGTCTATCAGGGCCTGGTTCGCGGCCTCGGCTGGGACGAGGTGGCGGCTCTCAATCGGCTGGCAACGGGCGGGCTCGAGCCGGATCTGACGTTGGTCTTCGACATGGATCCGGAGGCTGCGCTTTCCCGGGCCCGCACCCGGAATTCCGAGGGGTCATCGCGCGAGAACCGGCTCGACGACGAACCAGCCGCGTTCCACCGCCGGGTTCGCGAGGGGTTTCTCGAACTCGCCGAACGTGAACCGGATCGTGTGCAGGTGGTCGATGCGAGCGGTTCGCCGGAGGAGGTGTTCGCGCGCGTCCATCCGCTTCTCCCTGAGGCCTTGAGGTGAGTGACGCCCCTGTTTTCTGGTGGAACGGCAATGAGCTCGAGCGCGATCGCTGGGGGGCGATCGTCGAACCAGCCCTCGATCTTCTCCTTCTGGCTCGTGATCGTCATCGTCTGCCACACGCGCTGCTGCTGGTGGGGCCGGCCGGCCTCGGGCGAGAGCTGGCGGCGGTCGAGGCGGCGGCGTTGCTGGTGTGTCCCGGTGTGAATGTCCTTTGGAGTGACGACCCGTGCGCCGAAAGGGTGCGGAGAGGGGTGCATCCGGACGTTGTGGCCGTCCAGCCGGTCGGAGCGAAGGGCGTCATCAAGATCGATCAGGTGCGTGAGGTCGTGCGAACCGCTCGGAGCAGGCCCTATGAGGGTGAACGGCGGGTGTGGATCTTCGACGGTGTCGGGGCCGGAACCTTCGGTGCCGAGGCCGCAAACGCTTTTCTCAAGACCCTCGAGGAGCCGCCACCGCATGCGATGTTCGTCCTCATGACGGACAACGAATCCGCCGTGTTGCCGACCATCCGATCACGTTGCCAACAGCTCTCGCTGCCGGGTGCGGTGGCCGTCGCGAGGCAATTGGATGGCGACCTCCCAGTGCCCGAGTTGGCAGGTTTCTCGATGATGTCGGATGATGCCGACAAATCGTTTGCAGGCATCCGCGCGGCCCTCGAAGCCGGGAAAACGGGTGACATGCGGGGCCTGTTACGTCTGCCCCACGTGTTGCCGAACGACGTTTCACCCTTCGCTTCGGTGGCGGCGGTTGCACTGGAAATGGCCGGTGAGGCGGAGGACGAACCACACGGCGAGGAGTTGGCGCTGCTGGCTACTGATCTGCTTGAGGTCGAGCGCCGCAGCCGCGCCCTCAACCTGAACCCGCGCACGCAGATGGTCTCGTGCCTCCTGCGCTGGTACCGGGAGCTGTGAGCTTGCGCCCTCCCTCCCTCCCGATTCTGGATGCTGGATTCTGGATGCTGGATCCGCCTGACCACCTCGCAAGCGGCATCGGTGTACGGACATCCAGGATCGAGCATCGAGTATCCAGCAACAACGGAAGGAAATCGCGTTGAACGAGACATTATTGTCCTGGGTTCTTTTGATCGCGTACGCGGCTGTGATCATCTTCCTCGCCTGGCGAAACCGCAGACGGGCATCAGACATCAAATCCTTTTCGGTCGGCAGTCGGAGTGTGCCGCCATTCTTCGTGGGGCTTTCACTGGCAGCCAACATGACGTCGGTCGCCACCTTCGTCATCAACCCCGGGTTGATCCACGCCTACGGGTGGTCGGGCGTTGTCGGTTACGGCATGGCAGCACCGCTCGGAATATTCATCGGCCTGGTCGTGACCAGTAAGCGGTTCCGCCGGGTTGGCGACCGTTTCACCGTATTGACGGTGCCGCAGTGGCTGGGCGAGCGTTACGGAGACAGGCGATTGACAGTCTTCTTTGCCATCGCCAGTATGCTGCAGGTCACCTTTCTGGTCCTCATAGTCACCGCCCTGGTGCTGGTCCTGATGAGCGTGTTGCAGATCGGGATGTGGCCGGCGCTGCTGATGGTCGTGATTTTCACCTTCGGCTACATACTTTTCGGCGGCGCCAGCCTCCACGTCTGGTCGAACAGTCTGCAGGCGATGACGATGCTGGCGGTTGCGGTGATCCTGGTGGTGTCTGGCGCGGCGCTCTTCGGTGATGGTCTGTCGGGTTTCTTCGGCCAACTCGATGCCGTGGCGCCTCATTACGGCAGCATGACCAACCCTCAGAGCCTGCTCTTCCGAGATCTCTTCGAAGTCGTTGTCGCCAATTTTGTCATTGGTCTCGCCATCATCATGCAACCACACATCATCTCGAAATCGCTTTACCTGCGGTCGGAGCGAGACGTCAACACCTATCTCGTCACCGCCATGGTGGCTGGCACGATATTCACAGCCGTATTGCTGGTCGGGCTCTACGCGCGAATCGAGCTCGGTGGCGACCTGCCACCGGACCGGGTGGTTGCGACCTACATCGCCTCCAGCTTCACCCCCGGCTTGCGGGCGTTCATCATGGTCGGGGTGCTGGCAGCGGGATTCTCGACCCTCGAGGGCGTCATCCTCGCCCTGTCGACGATCTTCGGCAATGATTTCTTCGGGACTATCGCCAGGTCGCGCGGCGTGGACGAGGACCGCTTGCGCGGTCAGCTCCTGCAGGTCGGCA
This sequence comes from Acidobacteriota bacterium, assembly GCA_022340665.1. NCBI lineage: Bacteria > Pseudomonadati > Acidobacteriota > Acidobacteriota bacterium. Next base: position 11,942 of record JAJDNM010000012.1, read on the forward strand.
GGATATTCTTGGTGGCCCTCGCGCCGATCACTCTCGTTCTGGCGTGGCGGCAGATCGTCGCGCCTTCACTCTCGGTGGCGATCTTCGCCCAAAACGGTATCTACGGCCTGTTTGCCGCCACCTTCGCTCCAGTTCTGTTCGGGATTTTCTCCAAACGCGCTACGGCGCCGCTCGCCTTCCTCTCTGCGATCTCAGCCCTGATCGTTCACTTCGGCATGTATTACGGCGGCATCACTCCCTATCACAACAACCCGGCGGTGCCGGCGACCTGTGCGTTGGCGGTCAGCACGCTCATCCTCGGCGTTGGTGTTCTGGCAGCTCGTGGTCGGGCTGGAACAGCTTCCGGCGGGAACGGGTTATCTACTTCGGGAGTAGACACATGACGGTTTGCCAACGATCCATCAGACTCAAAACCCTGGCTGTTGCCGTAATTCTGTCGGCTCTGAGCGCACTGCCGGCCGCCGGCGCCGGAGAGCGCGTCGTGGCGGTGGGTGATATCCACGGGAACTTCGATGGCCTGGTATCGATTCTCAAACGCGCAGAACTTATCGACGAGGACCTTCACTGGGTTGGTGGCTCCACGACCTTCGTCCAGACCGGCGATATTTTTGATCGCGGGGTCGAAGTGCGGAAGGTCCTCGACCTCCTGATGCGGTTGGAAGATGAGGCCGCAGGGGATGGCGGCAAGGTCGTCGTTCTGCTCGGGAATCACGAGGGCATGAATCTGATCGGGTTCTACCGGGATGTCAATCCCGAGGTCTTCGCGACCTTTGCCGACGAGGATTCCGAGAAGCGACGCAAGCGGGAATTCAAGGATTTCAAGAGGTACTGGCGTGCGCAGGCCGAGGCGCTGGGCGTCGAGAATCCGGTGATCACGGCCGAGGTCAAGAACGCCTGGATGGAGGCCTTCCCTCCTGGCTGGTTTGAGTACAACGACGCGCTCGGTCCGGAAGGGCGCTTTGGGGCCTGGCTTCGCGGACGACCGGTTGCGGTGATGATCGGCGACGTGCTCTTCGTTCACGGCGGCATCGGCCCGGATCTCGCGGGCCTCAGTGTGGCTGAAATCAACCAGGAAGTCGCGCAAGAGTTGGCCACCTACGATCGTCTGCGCGAGGAAATGGTTGCCGAGAGACTGGTGCCGTCGACCGCAAGCCTCATCTCGCTGGTGAAAGCGTACGGTCAGCAGGATCCGCCCGACCCGAAATATGCTGCGCTCGCAGGTGCCAACGATTGGCTGATCCAATCTCCCGGTGGGCCACTCTGGTTCCGCGGCGGTGCGCGGTGGGACGAGGAGGTAGATGCCACAAGAATGGCCGACATCCTGGACGGAATTGGTGCAAAGAGAGTGGTTGAAGGCCACACCGTCCAGGATGAGGGACGGATCGAGGTCCGATTCGGTGGCCGGGTCATACTGATCGACACCGGCATGCTGTCCTCGGTGTATCAGGGTGGTCGCCCGTCGGCGCTGGTGATCGAGGACGGGACCTACTCTGCCATTTACACCGACGGCAGCGAGGAAGTCCTGCTCGACGAAGCTCTGCCGGACGCGGCGTGAAACGGTCAAGAGTTTAGAGTTCCTCCCACACCCCCCGGAATTGAAGAGAAGAGACGCCTCTCAACTTTCAACCTTCTGGCTTTCGTCCACTGATGATCCACCGATCGGAGCCGAGATCCGTGCGCTCGATCTCCTGAAGCCCCGCGTCCTCCATCCAGCGGCGGATAGCGGGCTCGGTCCAGGTGTCTCCGAAGGAACGCATGTTGATGGCGAAGAGAGCGCCGAGCAGGTGCTCGCGGCGGTCGTCGTCTATGGCGAAATCCACAACCGTCACACGCCCCCCGGGGGTCACGGCTTCGGCACCGCGCCTGATCAGCTCCGCCGCCCGGTCGGCCGTTTCTTGGTGCAGAACATTTGCGAAGAGCACGAGATCGTAGCCGGATCCATACTCGGTCTCGAGATAGTTCCCGGGAAGGAACTCGATCGCGTCCTCGAGCCCGGATACCTCGAGTTCGGCCCTGGCCTGGTCGACCACTTCCGGTCGGTCGAGGACCATCGCGTGAAGTCCCGGCCTAACTCGGCACATGGCTTGCGCGAACTGGCCCCAGCCCCCGCCGACATCGAGCACCCGTTCTACTCCGTCCAGATCGAGGGCGTCAGCGGCCCTACGCGCCATCTGCGCCCCCATGGCGCGCATCGCCGCGCCGAAACGGCGGGTTTCCTCCGGCGTGCGCTTGGCGACCGGCCAATCTTCCCCGCGTAACCACGGTTCGAGCGTGTCGCCCCATCGTTCGTACATCGAGTGCGAGTGTTCGAGGAACGGGACGACGTCGTAGGCTCCGGGGAGGAAGTGGTCGCGGATGCCGTCTGCAGCGCGGTACCGGTCGCCGTCTGGAGTCGCGACACCGAGGGCTGCAAGAGCTCGAACGACCTTTCCGGTGGCGAACTCGTCGAGCCCGAGTTCCGCGGCGATCGCCTCTGTGGTAAGCGGCTTTTCCGCCAGCAGCCGGAGAATGCCGGTTCGACCGGCCACGGTGATCACGCGGTGGCTGGCGAATGACCACAGAAGACGCTGAAAACTGTCGAGGTCCATTTCGGGTCGCTGCACTGCTTACTCCCGGAGGCGTTTATACCGCAGACGGGGAATCTCTTTCAGGGAATCCCGTAGAATAGGCGTCCGGCCCGAACGGCCGACCCGTTTTTGGAGGGATTTTATGCACAACCTGGCCCGTTGGCTCGTCCTCGGAAGCTTCATTCTGCTCATCGCCGGCTCGGCCGGCGCCCAGATCGACGCCCGGCTCCTGCGCCAACCCGACGTCTCGGCGACCGATATTACTTTTGTATACGGTGGCGACATCTGGGTCGTCTCAAAGCAGGGCGGAATCGCAAACCGACTGAGCACACCGAAGGGAGAGGAGAGCTTCCCACGCTTCTCTCCGGATGGCCAGCACATTGCGTTCAGCGGGAATTATGACGGCAACCAGGACATCTTCGTAATGCCGACGGGGGGCGGCCTGCCGGCCCGTCTCACCCACCATCCAGATCCGGATCGCATGATCGACTGGTATCCCGGCGGGACGGACATTCTCTTCGCCACCCCGATGACGAGTGAGAAGCAGCGTTTCCGAAAGCTCTACCGAGTGCCGGTGAGCGGCGGCCTGCCCGAGGTCCTGCCGGTGCCCTACGGCGAGTTCGGCGCCATTTCGCCGGATGGGGCGACGCTCGCCTACATGCCGTTGTCGCGGGATTTCCGAACCTGGAAGAGGTACCGGGGCGGCTACGCGCCGGAGATCTGGCTCTTCGGGCTCGAGAGCCTTGAGGCCAGAAATCTCACCCATCACGAGGCCAACGACAGCCAGCCGATGTGGCACGGTTCGACCCTCTACTTCCTGTCTGATCGTGACGCCAACATGAGGGCCAACATCTGGGCTTACGAGCTCGATACCGACACGGTTCGTCAGGTGACGCTCTTCGAAGACTTCGATATCCACTTCCCGGCCATCGGCCCTCAGGACATGGTCTTCGAGTACGGCGGCAGGCTTTACGTCATGGACCTGGCGACCGAGACCGCGGAACCGGTGGAAATCCAGGTGGTGACCGACCGCGCCACCCTCCGCCCGCGGCCGGTCAACGTTGGCGAACAGATCAGTGACGGCGACATCTCGCCTAGCGGCATGCGGGCGCTGCTTGGAGCTCGCGGCGAGGTCTTTTCTCTGCCCGCCGAGCACGGCGTGGTGCGAAACCTGACCCAGACCTCCGGTGTTGCTGAACGCCACCCGGCCTGGTCGCCGGACGGTAAGACGATCGCCTATTTTTCGGATCGTACCGGGGAGTACGAGCTCACAATCCGCCCGGCCGACGGGTCGGGCGAAGAGAAGACCATCACCGAACTCGGATCCGGGTATCGCTACACGCCGATGTGGTCGCCGGACAGCAAAAAGGTAGTTTTCATCGACAACATGCAGGTCATTCATCTGCTCGACGTCGGCACTGGCGGATTGACCGAGGTAGATCGTGGGCGTTGGATGACCCACCCACCTCTGGGCAATTTCAAGGTGAGCTGGTCCGCGGACAGCCGCTGGTTCGCCTACTCGCGTGGCCTCGATAACCGGCAGCGGGCCATCTTCCTGTTTGACTCCAGTGCCGGCACGAGCCACCAGGTGACATCGGGCTTCGTCAGCTGCTCCAATCCGGTGTTCGATCCCGACGGCAAGTATCTCTACTTTCTTTCCGATCGCACCTTCACGCCCAGCTACTCTGATTTCGACGCCACCTGGATCTACGCGAACTCGACCAACGTTATGGCCGTGCCGCTGAGGAAAGACGTGCCCTCGCCGCTGGCTCCTCGCAACGATGTCGAGGAAAACGGGGACGAGGACGACGAAAAGGAGGACGACAACGGCGAGAGCGACGAAGGCGGCGACGACACGAAGGCCGTGGAGATCGATCTCGAGGGTTTCGAGGCCCGGGCGGTGATCCTGCCGCCTGACGCGGGCAATTACTCGAGCCTGGATGCTGCCGAGGGCAAGGTGATCTACCACCGCCAGCCAAACACCGGATCGGCTGACGAGTCGTCGCCGATCGTGTATTGGGATCTCGAGGATCGCGAGGAAAAGACGATCCTCGACAACGCCGACGGGTATGTCATATCGGCCGACGGGAAGAAGATGCTCGTGATCGCCAACGGCAAGGTGGCGATCGTCGGCGTCGCTGAGAAACAGAAGATGGACAAACCGCTGGCCACTTCGTCGATGGAAATGGTCGTGAATCCGCCTGAAGAGTGGCGCCAGATCTTCAACGATGCCTGGCGGATCGAGCGCGACTATTTTTACGACCCCAACATGCACGGGGTCGACTGGCCGGCGATGCGCGAGCGCTACGGCGCGCTTCTCGACGATGCAGTCACCCGTTGGGATCTCAACTTCATCATCGGTGAACTGATCGGAGAGATGAACACCTCGCATTCGTACCGCGGCGGCGGTGATCTCGAACGGGGCAAGCGCCGCGGTGTTGGCCTGCTCGGCGTCGATTGGGAGCTCGCTGACGGGGCGTATCGTATCTCCGGGATTGTGACCTCGGCTGCGTGGGATGCGGACGTCCGGTCGCCCCTGGCAGAGCCCGGCGTCGATATCGCGGAGGGAGACTGGGTGTTGGCGGTCAACGGTGCGCCAATCGATGCTTCAAAAGACCCTTGGGCTGCCTTCGAGGGGCTGGCCGGGTCCACGGTTCTGCTCACGGTCAACGACCGGCCGACTCCTGACGGCGCGCGTGAGGTGCTCGTCGAGACGATTGACAGCGAGGCGCGGCTTCGCAACCTCGCCTGGATCGAGCGGAACCGCCGAAAGGTGGACGAGGTCTCCGACGGAAGGGTCGGCTACATCTATGTGCCGAGCACCGGCCGCGGCGGCCAGACCGAGCTTTACCGGATGTTCCGCGCCCAGTACCACAAACAGGGCCTCATCATCGACGAACGCTTCAACAACGGTGGGCAGGTACCGGACCGTTTCGTCGAGCTCCTCAATCGTCCGCTCTACAACTTCTGGGCCGTGCGGTCGGGCACCGATTGGCAGACGCCGACGATCGCTCACACTGGACCCAAGGCGATGCTGATCAACGCCTGGAGTGGCTCGGGCGGCGATGCCTTTCCCTACTACTTCCGCGCAGCGGGAGCCGGGCCTCTGATCGGCACTCGCACGTGGGGCGGGCTGATCGGTTATTCGGGCTTTCCTGCCCTGATCGACGGCGGACGGGTGACCGTGCCCACATTCTCCTTTTACAACCTGGACGGTGAGTGGGATGTCGAGGGCCACGGCGTCGAGCCCGACATCGAGGTGGTGGATGACCCGTCGTTGATGTTGGACGGTGGCGATCCACAGCTCGATCGGGCGATCGCCGAAGTCCTCCGGGCGCTGGAGGAGAACCCGCCGTCTCGACCTGATCGGCCCGAATACCCAGTGAGGTAGGGACCTCAGATACGAACGACTGGACGTATCAGGTGATAACCTGAGGCGGTCATGAGACAGCTGTCTGTCAAATGGTTGCTGCGCGAACTGCCGAAGCTGGAGGCCGGGGGCGTTGTTGACGCTGCCGCCGCCGAGCGCCTGCGCGCCCATTACACCGACACCTCTGAAACGGGCCGCCAACTCATGGTCGCCATCTTCGCGGTCTTCGGTGCCGTGCTGATCGGCGGAGGCGTGATTCTTTTGCTGGCGCACAACTGGGAGTCGTTCGGCCGTGGAACGCGAGCCGCCATCGCCCTTTCACCACTGGTGGCGACCCAGGTGCTTGTTGGCTGGATGATCGTCAAGAGGTTCGGCTCGACGGCGTGGCGGGAGGGCTCGGCGACCCTGCTCGCGCTGACGGTGGCCGAGGCAATTGCCCTGGTCGACCAGACCTACCACACCGGCGGGGATCTCGCGTCCTTCCTATGGCGTTGGGCCCTCCTCCTGGCACCACTGCCGTGGCTGCTCGACTCGACGGCGGTGGCGGTGATATTCCTCGCTGCACTCACCTGTTGGGCGGGTGCGGCAAAGGCTGAGGGCTCGCAGATTCTCGTGATCTGGCCGCTGGCGGCGGCAGTCGTCCCGCACCTGATCCAGGTCCTGCGCTCTGATCGGCGCGGTCTGCGCGCCGCCAATCTCCAGTGGGCAATTGCCCTGTTCGTGTGTGTTGCCGCGGGCCTCGGACTCGAGCACAGGGTGCCTGGCCTGTGGATTCTGATTTACGTTGGGCTCTTCGCCCTCTTGATCACACTCGGTACCGCATTCCGGCGCGACGAGGAGAGCTTGTGGCGGAGACCGTTCGAAGTGGTCGGTGTCGCCGGCAGCGTCATTCTCTGGACCATCCTGAGTTTCGAAGAGCCCTGGAAAAACATAGGCTGGCAGCACATCATCACGGCGGAACAGCTCAACGAAATTGCCTCGTGGGTTGATGTGCTCCTTGCCGTCGGTCTGCCAACTGCAGCGATGGTGGCGATCGCGTTCATCATCGACCGCCAGCGAGATCGCCTCGTCCTCCTGTGGGTAATTTCGGTCCCGTTGGTCGCGGTCGTGTGGCCGGTGACGGCGGCGACAGACATCGACTGGCTGGGAGCGTTGGCGTTCAACCTCCTTCTCTTCGTAGTGGGTGTCGCGACCCTTTCAGAAGGCGTGAGAGGCCAGAACCTGGCGGTGGTCAATCTCGGAATGGCGGTGGTGGCGTTGCTCATCATCGTGCGGTTCTTCGACTCCGACCTCGGTTTCATCTTCAAAGGCCTTGCCTTCATCTTCGTTGGCATCGGTTTCCTGGTCGCCAACATGCTCCTGTCACGGCGCAATCGCGCGGTCGGGGGGAGTGGGCCATGAAATCGTCGAGGCTCGCCCTGTTCGTTCTGGTCGCGCTTGTACAGCTGGCCGTGGCGGGTGGTGCGATCGTGAAGCACGAGCTCACTCTGCGCTACGGGGAGGCGTTCCGTTTCCGCATCCAGCCGGTCGACCCGGTGGATGCCTTCCGCGGCCGCTATGTGGCGATCCGTTTCGCGGAAGACCGTGCGCCGGTGGCGGATGATCTCGACATCGGTTCCGGCAAGCGTGTCTTCGTACCGATCGAGGTCGGGATCGACGGGTTCGCCAGACTGGGACAGGTCGACGTGGAACCGCCGTCGAACGGCGCGTACCTGCGTCTGCGGGCCGGAATCATCGCGCCGGACGAGGATGGCACTCGTCATGCCTGGGTGTCGATGCCGTCGCAACGGTTTTACATGGACGAGGATCTGGCGCCGGAAACAGAGCGCGCCGTGTGGGGTGTTTCTGGCGGTCGTCGCCAGGCCTCCGTCAGCGTTCGAGTGCGAAACGGCATCGGCGTGATCGAGGAGCTGTACATCGACGACGTTCCGGTCCACCAGTGGCTGGCCGAGAACGCCGAGTCCACCGAGTGACACCGAGATGGGCCGAACCCGCCGTCAGCGAATCGTCGTTCTGCTGAAAGAAGGCGAGTGGGAATTCGACGATCTGCGCCGGGATCTCGGCCTGACCGTCAGTGTCCTCGAAGAAGACCTCCGCCACATCGAACGCAGCGTTCGGCCGGAGGGACGTCGTCTGAAGGTCAGGCCGGCACAGTGTGAAGCCTGTGGTTTCGATTTCAAAAGCACCGCCTTGCATCCACCTGGCCGTTGTCCGGCATGCCGAGACCGCCGCATCACCGGCCCTTGGTTTCGAATCGCCTGAGTGAATTGGTGGTTTCGATAATGCGCCGTTGAGCCGTGCCGCCGTCGGGCCGTCAGCCCTCCTCGTCGGGCGTCCAAGTGATCTTCAGGTTCCGTGCAGCCCGCACTTCGTCGACCCGTCCGATCGGCGTGTCGTGAGGGGCCGATCTGACCAGCTCCGGGTCCGTCTCGACCTCGTGGGCGATCGCCAGCATGGCTTGGCAGAAGGCCTCTATCTCTTCCGGGGAAACGCTCTCGGCAGGCTCGATCATCAGCGCTCCGTGAACGATCAGCGGAAAGGACATCGTCGGCGGATGGAAACCGAAATCGAGAAGGCGCTTGGCGATGTCGACGTTGTGCACCTCGTGGCGGGTCTGGTTGCTGTCGTCGAAGACCACCTCGTGCAGGCTTGGAGCATCGAACTTGAGGTGATACGCGCCCGAGAGGCGATGGCGAATCAGGTTCGCGTAGAGAACCGCGACCTCGGACATCGTGCGCAGGCCATCGGCGCCGAGGCCCCAGATATAAGTGAGCGCCCGCACCAGGACCAGGAAGTTCCCGTAGAAGCCTCGCATGTGCCCGATCGACGACGTGTCTTCCCATTGGAGTCCGAACAGGTCGCCCTCACGCCGGACTCTGGGCAGCGGGAGGTGCGCAACGAGCGTGTCGGATACCGTGACCGGCCCGGCGCCCGGCCCACCGCCGCCGTGCGGTGTCGAGAAGGTCTTGTGCAGGTTGATGTGCATCGCGTCGGCGCCCATCAATCCGGGCAGTGCGCGGCCCACGAAGGAGTTCAGGTTGGCGCCGTCGATGTAGATCAAGCCGCCACGGCGGTGCACGAGGTCGGCAACCTCGACGATGTGGTGCTCGAACACACCGAGGGTGTTCGGAACCGTGAGCATGACGGCGGCAACTTTGTCGTCCATCATGCTGTCCAGGGCTCCAAGATCTACCGTGCCGTCTTCAGCCGAAGGGATTTCCTGCGCACGATAGCCCGCAAAGGTTGCTGTCGCGGGGTTCGTGCCGTGGGCGGAGTCCGGCGTCAGAACGATTTCGCGGTCTTCCCCCCGTGTTTCGAGGGCCTTGCGAATCATGAGGATGCCGGTCAGCTCTCCGTGAGCTCCGGCCGCAGGTTGTAGGGTCGCGCCGGGCATCCCGGTGATCGTCTTGAGCGCTTCCTCGAGTTCCCAGATGAGCCGAAGCGCACCCTGGATCTGCGACTCGGGCTGGAGCGGGTGGAGCGAGGCGAAGCCGGGCAAACGGGCGATTTGCTCGTTGATGCGCGGGTTGTACTTCATGGTGCACGAGCCGAGGGGATAGAGGCCCTCGTCCACGGCATAGTTGAGCTGGCTCAACCGGTGAAAGTGCTGGACGACCTCCATCTCGGCGATGTCAGGGTAGTCGGGGTCCGGTTCGCGAAGGAGTTCGACCGGGAGCAGGGCAGTAGGGTCGACCTCAGGCACCTCGAGAGATGGCAACAAGTAGCCTTGCCGCCGTACGCGGTGCGGGTTGCGTTCGAAAAAGAGCGGCTCGGACCGGATCGCGCGCCGCTTCATCTCAGTGTCTCCAGGGCTTTGGCGAAGGCTTCGATATCAGACGCCGAGTTTCGTTCGGTAACCGCCACCAGAATACCGTCGGGCCAGGAGCCGGCCCAACCGGTGGTTGGAACGCCCGCAAGTACCCCCTCGGCGAACAGCTTCTCCACGAGTTCCCGACCGGTCCCCGGCCCGGTCAACAGGAACTCGTTGAAGGTCGGACTGGTGGGGTAGGCAATTGTCCACGAACCACCGATCGCCCGAACCCTTCTCTTGAGCTCCTCGGCACCCGCGAGACTCGCCGTGGCGACATCATGCAGCCCGCTTCCGCCGACTACCTCGAGCCAGACGGTGGCGGCGAGCGCCATCAATCCCTGGTTGGTACAGATGTTGGAGGTCGCCTTGGCGCGTCGGATGTGTTGCTCGCGGGTGGCGAGCGTGAGGCAGAACGCGCGGTTCCCGCCCTCGTCCACCGTCTCTCCAGCCAGTCGGCCAGGCATCTGGCGAATATGCTTCGAGGCGCAGGCAAAGAAACCGAGGTGCGGTCCTCCAAATCCGGGAGCGATCCCGAATGACTGTGCCTCACCACAGACGACGTCGAAACCGAAGCTGCCTCCGCCTTTCAGCAGGCCGAGAGACGCGGCCTCGGTCACGACCTCGACCGCCAGCGCACCACATTCGTGGGCGGCCTCTGCCAGCGATGGCAAGTCTTCGACGATTCCGAGGAAATTCGGCGACTGAACAGCGACGCAGCAGGCCCCATCACCAGCTGCCTCACGCACCGCGTTCGAATCGAGCCGGCCGTCGTCGCCCGGCGCGACCACCATGACTTCGATCTCTGCGGCGTGGGCGTAGGTGTCGAGAACTGCGCGATACATCGGGTGGACGGTTTCCGCGACCACCACCAGATCGTGCTTGCCGCGGAGAATTCGGTGACTGAAGAGCACCGCCTCTACGAGCGAGGTAGCTCCGTCGTACAGTGAAGCATTTGCCGCATCGAGGCCCGTGAGACGGCTGATCAGGGTCTGAAACTCGAAGATCGCTTGCAGGGTGCCCTGCGAGATCTCGGGCTGGTACGGGGTGTACGAGGTAAAGAACTCGGCCCGCGACAAGACCGCGTCGACGACGCTCGGTTGGATGTGGCGATATACGCCCGCACCGAGGAAACACGGGAGTGAGTCCATCGCGACGTTGGCCGATGCCATCTCGTCGAACGCGCGCCGGAGCCAACCCTCGTCGCGCGGCGGCGGCAGGTCGAGCCCGTCGACGCACACCCCGGACGGTATCGAGCCGAAGAGACCATCGATCGAGCTCAGACCCAGCACCGAGAGGATGTGCTGTTGATCTTCGGGACCGGCACCGATCCACGGATGCATCAATCGTCCTCCTGCTCCAGAAGTTCCTGGTAGGCGGTTGCGTCGAGCAGATTGTCGTCATCGATGGACCCGCTCAGCTTGACCAGCCAGCCATCGCCATAGGGATCGTCGTTGACGAGGTTAGGCTCGTCTTCGAGCCGTTCGTTGACCTCGATCACCTCACCGGCGACCGGCGACAGGAACTCGGCGACGGCTTTGACTGATTCGAGGGTGCCCAGTTCGTCCCCGGCATCGAAACCGTTGCCGACCTCCGGCAGCTCGACATACACGACCTCGCCGAGTTGGTCCTGTGCGTAATGGGAAATGCCCATAACGACCGATTCACCCTCGGCCCTGGCCCATTCGTGCGTACGTGCGTACTTGAGTTCCTCAGGAACAGTCATCAGAAGCTCCTCCTTGATCGGTTGCCCATAAACCTCATTCTTTTTTCCGCGAGTAGAACGGCACCTCGACAACGCGAGCCGGTACAATGCGTTTGCGAATTCGAACGAAAAACTCCGTGCCGACCTTTGTTGCCTCGATTGGAAGATAGGCCAGCCCGAGGGCCTTACCGAGGGTCGGGGATTGCGTTCCGGAGGTGACAACGCCAGCCGGTTCCGAGTCGTCCTCGTGCAAAAACACCGGGTAGCCGTGTCTGGCGATGCCTCGCTCGCGCAACTCAAATCCGACCAGCTTTCGCTCGATGCCCTCCTCTTTCTGACGTTCGAGAACATCTCGACCGATGAAATCACCCTTGCCGAGCTTGACGATCCAACCGAGGTTGGCTTCGAGCGGTGTCGTAGTGTGGTCGATCTCGTGGCCGTAGAGACACATTCCGGCCTCGAACCTGAGGGTGTCACGAGCGCCGAGACCGGCCGGCTGCAAGCCGTGCGGCGCGCCCTCCCTCAAAAGCGAACGCCACAGGCCCGGAGCGGCCGAGGGAGCAATATAGACCTCGAAGCCGTCCTCACCCGTGTAACCGGTCCGGGCGATGATGGCGCTCGCTCCGGCCACTTCACCGTTGGTGAAACGGTAGTACTTGAGCTCGCCGAGGTTCTCTTCGGTGAGGGGTTGCAGGATCTGCTGAGCGAGCGGTCCCTGAACGGCGATCTGAGCGTAGATGTCGGAAAGATCCTCTACGGCGACCCCATCCATCCCGCCGGCCACCTCGGTCAAATAGGCAAAGTCCTTGACACGGTTGGCGGCGTTGACCACCAGGAGGAACTCGTCATCGGCCGTCTTGTGCACCAGCACGTCGTCAACGAATGTTCCCTCCGGATACATCAGGCCGGTGTACTGGGCGCGACCGACTGTCATTTTCTGGTGGTCATTGCACGAAACCTTCTGCACGAATTCGAGCGCGGCAGGTCCCCGAACCACGATCTCGCCCATGTGGGATACGTCGAATAGCCCTGCCCGCTGACGCACGGCGTGATGTTCTTCGGTGAGGCCCGCATATTGAACCGGCATCTCGTAACCGGCGAACTCGACCATCCTGCCGCCAGCTGCGATGTGTTCGTCATGAAGGGGTGTTTTTGCCGCCGAACCGGACTTGCTCATAGGCCCGCATTCCTCCCTGCTCGCATCAGGGTGAAGATTACCACCACCGAGAGAATTTGCGGATTCGCGCGCCTGAGAACTGGCCCGCATTATTCATGAGGGTTCAACGCGAAAGGCGTGAGGTACAAGCGTGGCTGTGATTTCGCAAGACGAGCGAGCGGAGGCGTACTTGCGGTACGTCGAGCGAGCGAATCGAGAAAGCACAGCCACGCGCAGTGAATCGCGCCTTGCAGCGGAAGAGTCATGAATAATGGGGGCTATGCTTTGGCCAACAGTCTGCCGAGAATCTCTCGTGCCCTTTCCAGCTCATCGGTCGGGCTCGCAATCTGGGAGATCAGGTAGAGGTACTCCTCGCCCAACTCTTCGAGGTCGTCGGCACGGACGAGCTCGAGCAGGCGTTCAAGAGCCTGGCGCTCACCGCCCTCGGAACCGACCCGTCCGATTTCCCGTTCGAGGATGACGCGAACCAGGGAGATGACCTCGCTCTGTTCCTGGCGACGCTGCGGCGTCGGTTCGTTTCCACCATTCTGGTTCACGAACGGTTCCTCCGATGTGGTGGCGGCGGGACCGGCCGCGGGGACCTGGCTCGGTATTCGAGCACCAGCTTCCTGACCTGCGAAGATGCCGTTGGGGAGATCGCGAAGCTCGCGGCTGAATCGGCCGAGCATCAGGTAAAGCTCCTTCTCGGAAGAGAAATTCCCGACCAGGCGAGCGTTGCGGTCGAGCTCGAGCGATTCCGACTCCTGGAGCATGATATTTGCCTGTGCGCCCCGTTCCAAGGTGATGGTTTTTGCGCGCACCCTCCATGCGGTGAGCTCGCCGGCGACGAAACATGAATCGGCAGCCTGTACCGAGATCGCCTCGACTTTGACTTCGGGGTCAATACGCACCGAACCGCTGCCGGACTCGATCACCGAGTACACCCCGGAGTTCTGGATGACAAGGTTCCCGGGGGTTCTGATCGACAACTGGCCGTTCTCGTTGACCGATACGTCGGTCCCATTGGGGATGATCATGGTTGGAAAGTTCTTTGCCTCTTCCATCGTGTTATCTCCCTCGCATCCGCGATGGCAGCGGGTCAAACGCCGGCGGCGGTGCGGTGCGCGCCTGGATCAGAAGTTCCTCGTGACCGGTCCACTGGTAATTGAGGATATAGATGCGTGGATCCACGGGCACCGGCTCCTCATCGCCCTCGGTCCTCACCCGGACTTCGTAGTGGAGATGAGGTGATGTGCTCCATCCGGTATTTCCGACGGTGCCCAACTCTTCACCCCTTCGCAACGTCGCGCCTCGCCGCACCGAAATTTCATGCAGGTGGGCGTAAATGGTGAGATATCGGTCGCCGTGGGCGGCGACGACAACGTTGCCGTATCGCCACCAGCGCACATTCCTGCGCAACGGATATCGACCCGCAAATACCACCCGGCCGCCGCCCGACGCAAGCACCGGTGTGCCCTCACGAGCGGCAAGGTCGATGCCCGAATGGAAGTCGACTGTGTTCGTGAAAGGAGATGTACGATTGCCGAATGGCGAGGTGAGGACGAAGGAGCCGATCGGCAGGGGACAAATGGACGGCACGGCGAGCGACAGATCGGCGTTCGAACGGGCGAAGCTCGCCAGCTCATCCGCCAGGGTCAGAAGGGCCTTGGTGTCCGAATCGAGTTTGAGTCCGCGGCGGACCGCAATCTGCGTCTCGGGCAGAAGCAGATCGCCGGGGTTTGGCTCGGGGTACCCTCCCGGACCTTCGGATCCTTGCGGTGAGCCGAGGATCAGGCTCATTTGTTGCTGCAGTGCCCGAGCCTGAGCAACCTCTCGGTCCAATCGATCCAGAGTCATGATTCGTTGGTCGAGGATTTCGTGCTGGAGTGCATGCTGTTGGCTCAACGAGTGGAGCTTGCCGGTCAAAAGGAGTGACTGGATCCCGAGGGGAGCGAGCACAATGCCTGCCACCAACACGAGGGCCAGCACGACACCGAGCGCGACAAGGCGACGAAAGCCCTTTCGGCTCAGAAAGTAATAGCGGACCTGCTTGCGAATGTCCGCCGGGTGGAGTTGAATCTCGTACATTCCAGATTCCAATGATGGTGTGACCTTCCGCTGCCGGCTGTGGCGGTGCTCACGCCGGACCACGGTTAGGTTTCACAGCCCTGAGAGCCTATCATGTGATCTCGCGGGTTTTCAGGGGTTTCAACCTGTGGAATAAAACTGCGTCGCAATTTCAGTGGATTCGATTTCTTGTCGGCTGGGCATCTTACGCTGCGCGCAGCGAAGAGACCGGGTCTTGACGAGAAGTCTTCCAGGCTGGCCAGAACGAGGACAATAATACGATTAGAAAGCCGACGGCGGCGATAGCCACGATGTGGAGGGTGGTTGGGATCAGGGGAATCGAATCGACCATGTAGACACGTGCGAGGTCCGGTGGAAACCGGACTGCTCTGGTGGCCGTCATGATCCAGCTGACGACACATCCGAAAACGATGCCACCGACGACGCCGGCGCCACCGAGCAGAAGACCCGAATAGACCAGGATACGGCGAATGCGTGCGGGCGTGGCCCCCAGCGCCTGCAGCATCCCCGAGGAGCGCTGCTTGTCGATGGCGAGTACCACCAGCGCTGAGCTGACCTGAAACGAGGCCACCGCTATGACCAGGCTGAGGACCACGAAAAGGGACAGAGTCAGCCATCGGTGGGCGGCGAAAAGAGAGCTGTTCATCTCCTGCCAGTCGGTGAACAGTAGACGAGGGTCGAGGTCGCTGAGTTTCTCCCTGGCCTCACCCACAGCCATCGGGTCGGTGAGCTCGATCTCGATCCCGGCAACAGCCGTATCCGGCAGCAACAACAGGGTGTCCGCCAGCGGGATCGTGATCCATTGTTCGTCGAACTCAGCGAATGCGAGACTGAAAGTTCCCACCACCTGGAGACGGAGGGCGGGCAGAATCCAGGAGTTTCCCGCGGGAGGGAGCCGAACAAGCGCGGTGTCTCCGGTCCCGAGTCCCACCTTCTGTGACAGTCGCTCGCCAAGGACTGCAACCAGGCCGTCGCCTTTCGGCCAGTGTTCGAAGCCGGTGTAGGAGGGTGGGTCAGCCACCGCCTTGAGGGTGACGGGGATCGGACTGGTGGGTTCTGCGGGGTCGTCCAGGAGACCCGTCAGATAGGTGACCGGAGTTGCCCGCACGACTCCATCCTCCTCGGCGATTTGCAGGGAAAGGTCATGGGCCTCTCCGGGCTCCAGCGAACCGAGGGCGAATCCGACCATGTGCGCGTTCCCACGTTGGAGGGCAGTTGCGATCGCACTCGAGTAGCCATTCATCAGGGCCAGTGTGATCACCAGCGCCGCGACGGCGACGGCAACGCTGATGAAGGCCGCCAGGGAGGTCCCGCGAAGCAGCACCCCGGTCCGCCGGCGGAGAAAGCGCAGGGCGAGCTCGAGCTCCAGGTTCACCGTGGCAGTCTACTTCAGACCTTCGAAACGTTCGAACGTTCAACGTTCTAACGTTTTCGGGCGCGATAGGTCACCGACCGCACGATCCCCGCAACCGCGTTCCTCGATATCCCCTCCGATTCCATGATCGAGATGATCTCTGCCGGGGATGCCCTTTCAGTCATGTCGAGGAAATCGACATCTTTGAGGACCTCGACGTCGCCAAGACCCGCCTCATCGAGCATCTCGAAGTACCGTTCCCTGCGTTCGCCGCCGGCCACACATCCCACGTACGCGAGCACGTTGTCACGGATGGCGTCCGGCAGTCTGCCGTCGAGCACGACGTCGGAAATCACCAGCCGACCGCCGGTGCGAAGCACACGGGCGATCTCGGCGAAGACAAGCGCCTTGTCCGGCACCAGATTGATGACGCAATTGCTGGTCACGGCGTCCACGGAGGCATCTTCCACCGGCAGGTCCTCGAGTCTGCCTTCGCGGAAATCGACCTGATTGGCGCCTACGGCTATCGCGTTCTTTCGCGCAACTGAGAGCATTTCCGGCGTCATATCGACGCCGATGACCTTGCCCTCGGGCCCGACCTTGGCGGCGGCGATCAGCGCGTCGATGCCCGCTCCGGAACCGAGGTCAAGGACGGTCTCACCGAGCTCCAGATCGAGATGGTCGAGAGGGGCGCCGCAACCAAGTCCAAGGTTGGCGCCATCAGGAAGAAGATCGAGATCGACCTTGTCGTATCCGAGGGTGGTCGCGATCTCGACCGTGTTTCCACAGCAACTGGTTGGCTGCGGCCCGCAGCACGAAGTGCCGGCTGTCGCAAAGACTCCGTATCGTTCACGCACCTTCTTCACCACCGATTCGTCGTCGGTCTCGATGTTGTCGGGCTGGAAATTTTCTTCACTCATCGCTTCCTCCTGGGGAACAGGAATTTACCGTGGGCATGAGGTGGTCGTAGGCGCCGGGGCAACACGCTTCGGTCGCGCCTCGTACCGCCAATAGCAGATCCTCGAGCACCGACAGCGTTTCGGATGCCGTGCTCAGCGGCAGGCAATCGAGAACAGAACGGGCGAATGCCTGCTCCTGCCGCCTGACGTCTCCTGCAGCCGTCTCACCCGCTGCGGTAAGAGCGACCGTCTGGGCGCGGCCGTCGACCGGATCCGGTTCTTTCTCAATCAACCCGCGCTCTTCGAGGCGAGCGAGGTTGCGGCTCAACGTGCTGGGAGCGATGCCGAGCCGGTTTCCGAGGTCACGCAGCCTCATTGCGCCGTCGGACAGCGCGTCGAGGGTGGCAGCCTGGGCGACCGTCATGCCGCAACAGTTCATGTCGGCCCGCTCGGCGAGGGAAAAGCGGCGGACGAGAGCACGGATGATCTCGCGCAGCCGCTGTGCCTGGATGTCTGCCAGTGTGAAGGATTCAGCCATCTCGCTCACGGAATTTATTTGTATAATACAAATATAAGCTTGTCAAGGGTGAGTCGCTATTCTTTCGATAGAACTGGATTTATGCTGTAAGTGTTCACGTGTAAGGGTTTAAAGATCAGAAGAGACGATTCCGCTCGCTCCGCCGAAAGCTATTTCCGCCCTCGGTCCTCAAATCTCGACTCTGAGCTCACGGCTCGCAACTCTGGACTCCCGGCCCATCGCAGGTTTCAGCTATAGGGGTTTGGGTGTACTATTCCGACCTTATGGCGAAATGGTCACCCGATTCGTGGAAGAGCAAGCCTGCGGGACAGCAGCCGGTCTACCCGGACCAGGGAAACCTAACGGCCACCGTCGAGCAGCTTGCATCTCTTCCGCCGCTCGTCACCTCGTGGGAGATCGAACGGCTGCGAGCCCAGCTCGCCGACGCGGCTGTCGGCAAGCGATTCCTGCTCCAGGGAGGCGCCTGCGCGGAGCGATTCGATCAGTGCAACGCCAGCATCATCACCAATAAGATCAAGATTCTCTTGCAGATGAGCCTGGTGCTGACCTTCGGGCTCAAACGCCAGATCATCCGGGTCGGGCGATTCGCCGGCCAGTACGCGAAACCCAGAAGTTCTGACAGCGAAGAGCGAAACGGCGTCACGCTGCCGAGCTATCGGGGCGAGATCGTCAACGGACCGGAATTCACCGCCGAAGCTCGGACGCCCAATCCCAGGCGAATGCTTATCGGCTATGAGCACGCCGCCCTGACCCTCAACTTCATTCGTTCGTTGGTGGATGGCGGTTTCGCTGATCTTCACCATCCCGAGTATTGGGACCTCGATTTCGTCAATCACTCTCCGCGAGCCAAGGAATACCAGGAGTTGGTGGCCCATCTTTCCGACTCGCTTCGTTTCATGGAAACGCTGGCGGGGATCCAGGCCGGGGAGATCAGTCGGGTCGATTTCTTCACCAGCCACGAAGCGCTGCTCCTGCCCTATGAGCAGGCGGTGACGCGCCAAGTGCCGCGGCGGGAGGGCTGGTACAACCTCGGCACCCATCTACCCTGGGTCGGACTGCGGACTGCGGAGGTCGACGGCGCGCACGTCGATTATTTTCGCGGCATCCGCAATCCGATCGGCGTGAAGGTCGGCCCGTCGATGACGCCGGAATGGCTTTTGGATTTGCTCGACATCCTCGATCCGGATATCGAACCGGGTCGTATCACGCTGATTCATCGCATGGGATACGACAAGGTGGCGCAAAGGCTCCCGCCCTTGATCGAGGCGGTTCAGCGAGCGGGACGGCTGGTCCTGTGGTGCTGCGACCCGATGCACGGCAACACCGAGAAGACGGCAAGCGGCCGCAAGACCAGGAAGTTCGACAACATTCTTTCCGAGCTCGAACAGAGCTTCGACATCCATGCTCAACTCGAGTCCTATCTGGGCGGCGTTCATTTCGAGCTCTCGGGTGACAACGTCACCGAGTGCATCGGTGGGGCCCGAGGACTCTCGGAGGTCGATCTCGACCGCGCCTACGAATCGAGGGTCGACCCGAGGTTGAACTACGAACAGGCGCTGGAAATGGCGATCCTGATCGGTCGAAAGGTCGAGAAGATGAACGGCAATTCCTGACGTTCGGTGACCGCCAGCGGCTGTCGACTGGATTCAGGAATTGCGGTGCTACACTCCCTTGGTTGAATTTGGGGGGGCCGCATGCGCCATATCTGGGTTTTCGCTCTCGTCTCTGTTTTGTCTTTCATCATTCCCGCCGTTTCGGCAGAAGAAACCGTCGATCTCGATGCCGTCACGAAGATCCGAGACCAGGGTTTTCGCCACTCGAAGGTCATGGATTATGCGTGGCACCTGACCGAGGGAGTCGGTCCGCGACTCACCGGGACGCCTCAGGAACTCGAGGCCCATGAGTGGGCCAAGGGTGCGTTCGCCGAGTTGGGGATGGATGCCTGGGTCGAGGACTATGACTTCGGTCGTGGCTGGGTCGTGGATCGGGTTCAGGTTCGGATGACGAGCCCTTACATCCAGCCCCTCGAGGCCTTGCCCCAGGCGTGGACTCCGGGAACCGATGGAACGGTCCGTGGGCAAGTGGTCCGCGCAACCCTCGAATCCGAGGAGGATCTCGAGAAATGGACCGGCAAGCTGGCGGGCAAAATCGTGCTGCTGGAAGATGCCGCCGAACCGAAGCAAATCGATTCCCAGCTCTTCAAGCGCTGGAATGACGAGGGACTCGAGGAGCTTTCGAAGTACGACATTCCGAGCGAGCGGCGGAGCCAATGGCGCAAGCGGATGCTCAAGCGGTTCACGTTCTGGAAGAGGTATGCGACGTTCCTCGAAGACGAGGGCGTGGTGGCGACCATCGAGCCGAGCTCCCGCGACAACGGTCTGGTCCGGGTTACCGGAAACAGGTCCAATCGCGAGAGCGAGAGACCGCTCGGGGTCGCCGGACTGGTGATGACGACCGAACATTACAACCGTCTTATTCGGATGCTGGATCGGGAAATCGAGCCGGAGATCGAGATCGACGTCGAGGTGCGTTGGTTCGAGGAGCCCGGCAAGGCATACAACACAATCGCCGAGCTGGGCGGTTCGGACCTCGCCGGCGAAACCGTGATGGTCGGCGGCCACCTCGACTCCTGGCACTCCGGCACCGGCGCCACCGACAACGGAGGCAACTGCGCGGTGGTCATGGAAGCACTGCGGATCCTCAAGGATGCGGGACTCCAACCGCGTCGAACGATCCGTGTCGGATTGTGGAGCGGCGAGGAACAGGGTTATCTCGGTTCGAGGGAGTACATCGAGCGCCACCTCGCCACGCGACCCGAGCATACCGACCCCGAACAGCTCGCTCTGCCAGAGTTCGCCCGCGAGCAGACGTGGCCCATCCAACCGACGGCTGAGCATGCCAAAGTTTCGGCGTATTTCAACATCGACAACGGCGGTGGCCGGATTCGGGGCATCTACGCCCAGGAGAACGCCGGCGTCGTGCCGATCTTCAGGGCCTGGCTCGAGCCGTTCGCA
Source organism: Acidobacteriota bacterium (assembly GCA_022340665.1). Taxonomy (NCBI): domain Bacteria; kingdom Pseudomonadati; phylum Acidobacteriota; species Acidobacteriota bacterium. The sequence goes on from JAJDNM010000012.1 coordinate 32,441, forward strand.
GACGTTGGAGCGGACACAGTGACGATGGAGAACACCGGCGGGACCGATCACCAGCCGTTCGATTGGGTTGGCATCCCGGGCTTTCAATTCATCCAGGACGGCATGGACTACATGGGTCGTACGCACCACTCGAACGTCGACACCTACGATCATCTCGATGGGGATGACCTGAAGCAGTCTGCAGTGGTGCTCGCCTCATTCCTCTGGCACGCGGCCAACCGCGACGAGCTGCTCCCGCGCAAACCGATGCCGACCAAGCCCGAAGAGTGAATTCGGAATTCTGAAATAGGAATTCTGAATTCCCACCCACCCTCTCCCCGACCCGGAAGGTGGGGGGAGGGCGAGATTCAGAATTCCGAACTCCGAATTCCCAATTCGAGAGAAGCTTGATTTTCCCCGACAGTGTGTCGATCTGTCGGTCAGTCGTTCAGCTTCTTGTTCTTCCAGTACTTGGTGCCTGACAGGTCGGCGTTGAGCATCAAACCCTTCTCTGTGAGCTGGTAGATGGCGAGGCCGTTGACGAAGTCGGTCCTCACCTCGGTCGCAGCCTTCCCAGCCGCCGCTGTGGCCCCGGCGTCCGCCTGCCAGCCCTGGTTGACGAAGCTGTCGAATGTCTTCGGGTCCTCCATCAGGAACACTACCTGGTACTTGTCGATGCCGGCCCCGAATCCAACGCCGCCGGTGCCCATCTTCATGTAGGTGCGTTCGCCGGTTTTCTTATTCACAGCCACCCCGTTGCCGCCACCGCCGGAGAATCCCCAGGCGAGCTTGAGGTTGTCGAAGACCGCCCAGCCATAGGCGTGGGAGTAGAGATCTTTCGCCTTGCTGTTCTCGGCGAAGAGCTCGTCGAGGCTCTCCTTGGCCATCGCATCGATCTTGGCCGCTTTGGCCTCCTGTTTCATCGTCTCCCACTCCGGCTCGTCGGCGGGTGCTTGCTGGGCCGGTGCTTGAGCCGCTGGCGCTTCATTTTTCACGGCCTCGGCCTCGCGGGCGACCTCGGTAGACTCCTCCTTCGAACAGCCCAGTCCGGGCAGAACGAGCAGCCCGACGACCACCACCATCACGATGCCCATTGCCTCTTTCCTCATCATTATCCTCCTTGTGTATGCAGGCTTCGAGAGAGAAAGCTCACTATAGCGTAGAATGCGGCATCAACAAAGAAGTAGCCGGGCTATGATCTGACCGATGGCATCGGCAAGGACGGGCAGCTCCGCGACGAGTGCCTCTCGCGCATCCCGACACCCCTGCGATGCTGGAAGAATGAGGAAGCAGGAGTCTGGCAATCGGGAATCCCACTCCTCCTCATCCAACCTGAGGGGTGGGAGATCCAAAATTCGAAATTCGAAATTCAGTTCGACAGCAACTTGATGTTTCCTGACGACGTGTCGACGTGCACATCGATTGCGTTCGGTCCGCCGTCGAGCTTGAGCTCGTCCTTTCCCCGAATCAGGGCGGGGAAGTCCGAGTGAATCCCCCCGGAGCTCACCTCTACCAGACCCGAGATCTTGGTGTATTCCGGGAAGGTCAGGGTCACGTTTCCGGACGACGCGCTTGCACGGACGGTGGTGTTGGGAGGGATCTCGTCCCATTGGGCCTTGATATTGCCCGAGGACGCGCTGAACTTCCCCACTCCGGTCAGACCGGAAACGTCGATGCTTCCAGACGAGGTGTCGACCTTTGCCAGCGCCGCGCCGCCTTCGAGGCGTACGGAGCCCGAAGAAGCATCAGCGGTGAATTCCGCCAGCGGGCGGGTCACGTTGGCGTGGATTGAGCCTGACGAGAGGTCTGAGTGCAGCTCTCGCATTGCGCCGTCGACCATCAAGCCCCCCGAAGAGGCATCGAACGTGACTTTGGAGTTTCCGAAATCCCCGATGATCTTGGCTTCCCCAGATGAAGAGTCGATGAGTAGGTTGACGTCAGGAGGCATCAGGACGGTCACCTGGCCTTTCGCCTTGACGTTCTTCCAGCTCCAGCCTTTGCTGCGCGTCGAGCGGATGAGGAGACGATTGCCCTGGTCTTCGAAGACTGGACTCAGGTCCTGGGCCGCCTTGGCCGATGAACTTCCGTCGCCCTTGACGGTGATATCGACGGTCACGTCGACCGATCCGCCGGGCTGAGTGCGCACCTCGACATTGTGGAACGACACGTCGACTACTACCGTGTCTCCCGGGCTGGCGTCGAAGCGGTGCTTTTTATGGATATCGATGTCGGCAGCGGCACTGCCGGCCAGCAGGAAACACACAGCGGCTGCGATCAAGATGGAACGTACTCGCATGTCACATACCTCCTTCGTTCGCCGAAACGGGGGCTGTCCTCTGCCGTCACGGCCTTTTACTGCAACTTGAACGAAAAGTTGCGGCCGGTGTCGTTCGTGACCGTCACTCTGATGGACGAGTTGATGGTCTCGTCGGTCGACGTCGTGTTGCCGAGCATGCACTCCGCGACCGCCCAGGGCATGGTGGCCTCGATCTTCCCGGAGCCCGCACCACGGATCACGAGATCGAATTTGCGGCCGCGCCTTCGACCTTCAACCGTGGCCTCACCGTCGCGATAGCTGGCGCGACTTCGCGGACCTCGGCCGTCCAGCGTTTCGAGGAGGGCCCTCATCTGACCATCAGCCCCTCCTTCGCACTCGAGGTTGGCGCCGATCAGATCCTCGACCAGACCACGGGCAACGGTCTCCGAGATCGCGACCGAGATCTCGTCGTCATCGACAGCCAGCTCGAAGTCGGACTTGGGCTCAGAACTTGCGCACGAGAACGAAAACGCAACGACCATCAGAATAATCAAGATGTGGCTGCATCGACATACCTTTGGCATTTGACCTCCTACCCGATCTGGACAACGCAGAACGAGGGAAAAGGTTCAATCGAGTTCGAGGACCCGGATTAAATTGGTCCTGTCCGAGTATCCGAGAGGCAGTCCGGCGGTCACGAGGATCCGGTCACCCGATTTGCCGATCTCATGCCTCGTCAATTCTTCGAGGACCATGTCACCGAGGTCCAGGGTGTCGTCGATCGTCCTGCCGACTGCCGGGATCACGCCCCAGGAGAGGTCGAGTTGACGAGCGACCTCTGCGGAAGTCGTGATTCCGAGGATTGGCGCAGCCGGGCGGTGGCGGGCGACCAAACGTGCGGTGCTGCCGGTCGAGGTCGTGGTCACGATGGCTGCTGCACCGATCGAGGCAGCTAGGTCGCAGGTCGCGCGACTGATTGCGCCGGTCAACTCCGGCACCAAGGGTGAGGTGGAGTCGGCGAGCATTTGGTCGTGGTCGATTTTCGCTTCAGCCTGCAGAGCGACCCGATGTAGGACGCCCACCGCTTCGGTAGGATAACGCCCGATCGCGGTTTCTTCGGACAACATCACGGCGTCCGTTCCATCGAGGACCGCGTTGGCGACGTCAGACGCCTCGGCACGCAGCGGGCGGGGGCTGTCGACCATCGAGCGGAGCATCTGAGTGGCGGTGATCACGGGCCGCCCGGCGCGGCGAGAGGCAGCGATGATGTCCTTCTGGATCATCGGTACGGTCTCCGGGGGCATTTCGACGCCGAGGTCGCCTCGCGCGACCATCACGCCATCCACCGCTTCGAGGATGTGGTTCAGTCGTTCCACCGCCTGGGGTTTCTCGATCTTGGCGATGAGCAGCGGCGGATGGCTCTGTTGGAGAAGACGTTTCCTAACCGGGGCGAGGTCATCCTCGTGCCGAACGAAGGAGAGGGCGACGAAATCCACACCCTCCTCGATCCCGACCTCGAGATCTTCACGGTCCTTTCCGGTGAACGCATCGACCCGAAGGTGTGCTTGAGGCAAGTTGACGCCCTTCCGGGAAGTCACGGTACCGCCGATGACCACATCACACAGGAGACGGTCGTCCGCCACTTCGCGGACCTCGAGCTCGGCGAGGCCATCGGCGAGGAGGATCCGTTCGCCGACGCCCACATCTTCGAGCAGGTACGGATAGCTGACGGGGATGACACCGTCCGCCACGCGCCCCCCGACGCCTAGCGCCACGGTTGAACCGGCTTCGAGGTGAACACCCTCTTCCGGGAGGTGTCCGACCCGGATCTTGGGACCACCGAGGTCCTGCAGAATGCCGATCTCCCGTCCGGCGTTGCGCGAGAACTCGCGAATTCTCCGAATCGTTTCGCGGTGGGCTTCACGGTCACCGTGCGAGAAATTCAAACGAGCGACGTCCATCCCGGCCTCGATCAGTGCGGAGATCCCGTCTACCGAATCCGTGGCCGGGCCGAGGGTGCAGACGATCTTTGTTTTCCGTTGCTGCATGATGCCTCCAAGGAGTCCGTGTCGGCGTCCAGAGTAGAACGATACTGGATGCTAGATGCTTGATGCTGGATCCGCCCACCCCCTTGTGAGATCTTTGAAAGGAACTGCTTTCTCATGTATCGAGTATCCAGCATCGAGCATCCAGCATCCAGAATCCCGACGAGTTTTCGCCACTGAAGTGTGCATCACGACGACCAAGGTATTATCTTTGAAACGAAAACCGAACAGGAGGTGCCCGATGCCGCGATTCGTCCTCATGACCCGTCTCGCTCCGGAGAGCCTGAAGGACGCAGATGTGCGTCGCGCCATGGGTAGGGCGTGGCTGAAGAAGGTCGAAGCCGCCTGTCCTGAGGTCGATTGGGTGGCACACTACGCCATCCTGGGCCCGTATGACTTCATGGACGTCTACGATGCTCCGTCGATCGAAACGGCCCACAAGGTCTCGCTGATCACCCGGGCCGAGGGAGCGGTCTCGGCCGAGAGTTGGCAGGCGCTGGAGTACGACGACTTCCTGAAATTGCTCGAAGAAGTCGAACCCTGAGCTGCGATTCACGTGGTTATGCCAGAACGTTTAAACGTTCGAACGTTTCAAGGTTGAACGTTAATCCTCGAACGGCAACGCGACGTCCTCGCCGTCCATTGCCGGCCGTGATTCTCCGCTGTTCGAGCCATTTCCGCCGTTGCCTCCGTTGTCGCCGTTCCTGATCCGTCTGACCTTGGAAGCTGGTTTGGACGCGAGGCGCCGTCCCCGGGCCGAGACGCCGGTTGGCTCGAGGATCGACAGGTCGAACTCCGCCTCGTGCACCCGCTGTCTCTTCTTGGGCACGAAGGTCACATGGATGACGTCATTGCAGTCGCCCGGGATCAGATAATCGACGCGGCCACTCTTGCCCTTGATGAGCTCGTACTCGCGATCGCGAATGAATGCCTTGATGTGGATCTTCTTGCCCCAGGCGATCTTGTCTTTGTCGCGGTACACGACGGTGAAGGGCGCGCCCTGCTCCTGGTCGAAAACCTCGGCGTGGATGGCCTTGTCCGGGATCAGCACCTTGTCATCGGGGCCGATAATCCGGAACGACCCGTCGCGGCTGACAATCAGGATGCGGTCATACTCGCTGACCGTGAACTGATACTTGGAGCCCTTGACCGCCGAGCCGAAGAAGCCGGTGTCCGGGTCGTACGAAACCTTTATGTTCTGGCGCGCAACCGCCCGCACGTCAACCGCCTGGAATGTCCCGATCTCCGATTGCCTGGGATAGAGCTCGCCGTAGGTCTCCAGCAGGTGCTCCAGGTAGACGATGGTGGTCGGTGTGAGCTTGCGGAGCTTGGCGCGGACACCCTTGATGGCCTTGACCGTGGTCTTGAGGTCCTTTCGGTTCCTGTCGATGTCGTACCGGGAGATTCGCCGGATCTGGATCTTGAGAAGTCCGTCGATGTCCTCGTCGGTGACCTCGCGCTCAAGCTCCTCGAGGTGGGGCTCGAGACCCGTGCGGACAGCTGACACGACTCCTTTCGCAGTCTTGGCTTTTTCGATCCTTTTGTAGACCCGGTTCTCGATGAATATCCGTTCGAGGTCGAGCCAGTGCTTGCGGTCGCCGAGCTGATCGAGCTCGTACTGGAGCTCGGCCTTGATCAGGCCGCGCAGCTGGTCGGTGAGATAGCAGAGGACTTCGGAAACCCCCATTTCGACGGGCTGCCGATCCTTGATCATCACCATGTTGGAAGTCAGTGAGATCTCGCAGTCGGTGTGGGCGTAGAGCTGGGGAATGACTTCGTCCGCGTAGACACCGCGCGGCAGTTCGACTTCGATTTCGACCTCGTCAGTGGTGAAGTCGTTGATCCCGCTGATCTTGACCTTGCCCTTCTGCGCGGCGGACTCGATCGACGCGATCAGGCTCTCGGTTGTGGTGCCGAAGGCGATCTCGCGGATCACGACCGTCTTCTTGTCGCGCTTGTTGACCCGTGCCCGCACCTTGATCTTGCCGACACCGTCGTCGTAGTCGCCGGTGTCGATGATCCCGCCGGTCGGGAAATCGGGATAGATTTCGAACGGCTCGTTCTTGAGGATCCTTATCTGCGCCTCGAGCAGCTCGCAGAAGTTGTGCGGGAGGATGCGGGTGGACATGCCGACCGCGATGCCCTCGGCACCGAGCATCAGCAACACCGGCAGTTTGGCGGGAAGCGCCACCGGTTCCTCATTGCGTCCGTCGTAGCTCGGGCGGTACTCGGTCAGAGCCTTGCGGAAGAGCGTTTCCTTGGCGAGATCGGTGAGCCGGCACTCGATGTAGCGCGGTGCTGCCGGCGAGTGCCCGGTCACCGGATTGCCGAAGTTCCCCTGTTTTTCGATGAAGTAATCCTTGTTCGCGAGCACGACAAGCGCGTCGCCGATCGAGGCATCTCCGTGGGGGTGGAGCTTCATGGTGTCACCGATGACGTTGGCGACCTTGTGGAACTTGCCGTCATCCATCTTCGAAAGGGTGGCAAGGATGCGGCGTTGAACAGGCTTCAGCCCGTCACGGATATCAGGAATCGCACGATCGACGATCACGTAGCTCGCGTACTCGATGAAGTTCTGGCCCATCAGTGGGGCGATGCGTGTCATTTCGGCTCCGGCATTTGCTGTGGGTGGTTCCAGGTGGTCGGCTTCGGCGACAGCGTGCCCCTTGTGCGGACACGAATTCGGAATTCGGAGTTAGGAATTAGGAATTCCCGAACTTCCCCCCGGCAGTACCCCACATCATTCTGAAACTCAAAACTCAAGACTCAAAACTCTCAACTTGCGACGTCACGCGATGTCCGCGATGAGGTTGTCGATAATGTACTCCTTACGGGCCGGAGTGTTCTTGCCCATGAAGAAGTCGAGCGCCCGCTTGACGTCGCCCAACGAGCCGGTCGTGACCCGCTTCATGTGGTCGTCGTCGGCGATGAACTGCTTGAACTCCGCAGGGGAGATCTCGCCGAGTCCCTTGAAGCGCGTAATCTCGTGATTGCGCAAGCGCTCGGCGGCCTCGTCTCGCTCGGCCTCGGAAAAGCAGTAAACGGTTTCCTGTTTGTTGCGCACCCGGAAGATCGGGGTCTCGAGGATGAAGACGTGGCCGGTGAAAACCAGCTCTTCGAAAAAGCGCAGGAAGTAGGTGAGCAGCAAGTTGCGGATGTGCATCCCGTCGACGTCCGCGTCGGTGGCGATGACCACTTTGTTGTAGCGCAGGCCCTCCATGTCCTCTTCGACACCGAGCGCCCGCATGATGTTGTAGAGCTCCTCGTTCTTGTAGACCGCCTCACGGCCGAGACCGTGGGTGTTGAGGGGCTTGCCTTTGAGCGAGTAGATGGCCTGGGTCTGAACGTCCCGGGCCTGGATCATGGCGCCGCCGGCCGAGTCGCCCTCGGTGAGGAAGATCGTCGTCTCCTCACGCCGGTCGCCCTTGACGTCCGAAAGGTGAACCTTGCAGTCGATCAGCTTGGGGATGCGGATTGCGACCTTCTTCGCCCGCTCCTTCGCCTCCTTCTTGATTGCCGACAGCTCCTTGCGCACTCTCTGGTTGTTCTTGACCTTCTCGAGAAGCTTTTCGGCCTCCTTGGGCTCCTTGTGGAGCCACAGAACCACCTGGTCCTTCACCGAGTTGACAATCCAGGAACGGATCTCGGTCGAACCGAGCTTGTTCTTGGTTTGGGACTCGAAGACCGGGTCCTGAATCTTGACCGCCACCGCACCAACCAGGCCGTCACGCACGTCTTCACCCGCGAAGCCGTTCTTGGCGAACTCGTTGACGCCCTTCAGCACGCCCTCACGAAATGCGCTCTGGTGGGTACCGCCGTCTTTGGTGTACTGGCCGTTGACGAAGCTGAAATATGTCTCTCCGTAGGCGTGGGTGTGAGTGAAGGCGAACTCGAGCCGGTCGAGCTTGCAGTGGAAGGCGTCGTAGACGGTCGGCTCGCCGCCGAGTTCGTAGGCCAGGAGGTCGGCGAGGCCGTTCTTCGACACATATTTTTCGCCGTTGTAGTCGAGGGTCAGGCCGCTGTTGAGAAAGGCGTAATAGCGGAGGCGATGCTCGAGATACTCCTCCTGCCAACCGTAGTCCTCGAATATCTCGGGATCGGGGATGAAGCGGATGAAGGTGCCGTTTCTCTCCTTGGCCTTCGAGCCGCCCTTCTCCTCCTTCTTCCTGCCCTTGCTGAAGAGGCCGCGCTTGAACTTGCCGTCGCGATAGCTGATGACCTCGAAATCGGACGACAGGGCGTTGACCGCCTTGTTGCCGACTCCGTTGAGTCCGACCGAGAACTGGAACACATCGTCGTTGTACTTGCCGCCGGTGTTGATCTTGGAGACACAGTCGATGACTTTGCCGAGTGGAATTCCACGGCCGTAGTCACGCACCGACACCTCGGGGCCATGGCGCTTGATGATGATGCGCTTACCGTGGCCCATGATGAACTCGTCAACGGCGTTGTCGATGACCTCCTTGAGCATCACGTAGATGCCGTCGGCCGGGTTCGATCCGTCGCCGATGCGGCCGATGTACATACCGGTGCGTAGCCGGATGTGCTCGAGAGCGTCCAGGGTCTGGATGGTCTTCTCGTCGTAAATGATTTCCTGTTTGGAATTCGCCATTTCGCCTCAGTTACACCCCTCGCCTGTGCCTAGAATAGCACCACGACCATTGGCTCGACAGAGTTTTGATGGACGTAGCCGGTTCTGAGAATGAACGCACACGCCGTGCGCGTCGCCAATGATAGCCTACCGTGGAATAGGGACGCCTGATTCTCAGGACGGACCCCTCGAAAGGAAGCAATGAAGCCCACTCGAAGACACCGCAGGATGTTCGCCTTGATTTTGGTGCTGGCGGTTGCCGCAACGGCAGCGGCCGAGGGTCAAGGGGACGGCACTGCAGCTGGAGCAGGTCATATCGGCTACGGGCCCTTCAGCCTTCGCGGTCAGTCGGCCTTCCAGGCACTGCGGCTCGGGATCCTGCCGAGATTGCCATCCAACCAGAGGCACGGCGAACACCAGCTGCAGATCGGCGCGACCTGGTCCAATATCTGGGTCATCGACGAAGAGTGGTTCGACCCGCAGAACGGGAGCTACGGCGACTACTTCCTCGATCATGAGACGCTCGATGCTCATGTTGCCTACGCCTACGGCGTCAGCGAAACGGTGCAGCTCGAAGTGGCGTACGAACAGCGGTGGCGGTTCGGCGGCAGCCTGGACGGACTTGTCGAAAATTTTCACGATCTGATCGGAATCAACCAGAACGGTCGGGATCTGGTTCCGCGCAACGGATTCGAAATCTACCTGGATCCCCTCGATGGGAACGGCGCGGTCCACCTCAACGATAGCTCGAAAGGGTCGTTTGCACGCAACGTCCTCGTGACCTTCAACCACGAGATCAGCCAGGGCACCGGCAACTGGCCGGCGATCTCGTATGCCGTGACCGCGCGTCACTCGGATGCTGACTCGGATGGCGGCTCGGGATGGGCCGCAGCGCTGTCGGCCGGAGCGTCCCGTCGTTTCGGGAAGTTCTACCTTTATATCGCCGCCGGCTATGAGCGGTATTCGGATGACACGTTTTACGGAATCGAGCTTCCCGGCTCACAGCTCACCATCCTCGCGGCCGCGGAGTGGCGGTTCAAGCCACGCATGTCCCTGGTCTTCGAGTGGCTACGGATGAAGGACGAGGAGACGAGCACGGATTTCTTCCCCGAGATCTCCAATCAGATCATTTTCGGTTGGAAATGGGAGGTGCGTCAATCCGGGGTGATCGAGGTCGGGATGCTCCAGAACGGCGTGCCCTTTGACGGGAGCCCTGATTTCGGGTGGCACGCGGCGTTCACGCAGCGATTCTGACCACCCGTCCGAACATTGGATCCTCGATGCTGGATGCTCGATGCTGGATCCGCCCATCCACCCGTGTTGACCCGATATGGCGAGTCAACTCGAACGATCGAGTATCGAGAAACGAGAATCGAGGATCAAGAACCGATGTTCGCGAAGCTCTCAGCGACCTCTCACCGGCTGCCACTCGTCCACCACCTCGGTACCGCGCAGGACGTGATAGCGGCCGAAGCAGGCTGAAGACAGGCAGGAATGGTTGGGGACGACGCGGATGCAAGTTCCGGGGCGGAGGGCCTCGACACCGGGGCCAGCCAGGGTCCCGTGCTCCTGGGTGAGTGCGACGAGGCGGAGGCCGGGTAGAGGGTGTTGGTCCCAGACAGTCACCGGCAGACCGTAACCGCACTCGGGATCGACATGGGTCGGACTCCTGTCCAAGCTCAGGGCGAGCGCACCGGCGTCGATGACGGCACGCGAGCGGTCCGGATCGACGCTGATCACGGTCGCCAGAACCGAAAAGGCCACGTCATCCACATCACAGCTGCCGATTGCGAGCTGGAAGGCATCGAAAAAGACGTAGTTTCCGGGCCGGACCTCTGTGATTTGGGTGAGGTCGTCGACTGCACGAATAGTCGGGGTCGAGCCGATGCTGACCTCGGGGATATCGACCCCAAGGTCGCGAATCTCGGCCGCGAATGCGGCCATCAGGTTTCGCTCTTCGCAGGCGATGTCGTACACCTCCGATCGAGAGCGCGCGGAGTAGGCGTGGCCGGCGTGAGTCAAGAGGCCGCGGAAATCGATGTGGTCGGAGTCCGCCAGCCGGCGTACCAGGAACTGTGCGACATCGGTCGCAGGGTCGACGCCTGACCGTCCACCGCCGCAATCGACCTCGAGCAGGACCGGAAGGTGTGTTCGTCGCGAGGATGCAATCTCTTCGATCGCTCGCGCGGTCTCGGGGTGATCCACCAGTAGATTCAGGCTGTGGATCTCGGCGTGAAGATCCGCCGCGTCGTTGATCTTCTGTGGAGCGACGGGCACCGCATAAGTAATGTCGCTGAAGCCTCGCGCGGCGAACGCGTGGGCCTCGGCCAGAGTCGACACGGTGATGCCGCCGAAATGGAGACCGGTTTGAATTCGGGCGATCTCCACGCACCTGTGGGTCTTGACGTGGGGACGCAACCGCACGCCGAGCCGCAGAGCCTTTTCCGCCATTCTCCTGGCATTCGCCTCGAGCCGATCGAGGTCGACCAGCGCGCACGGTGTCGACAGCGCGTCAACCTGCATTGGCGGAGAGTATCAGAGCGCGGCGACGTTCGAACGTTGACCGTCAAAACGTTTAAACGTTTCCCTCGTGGAATCCTCGGCGGTCGCCCTATCTCGGGCATTGCAGTTACTGGTACTTTCGGCGCAGCTCGCGGCGCACGAGCTTGTTGGAGGCGGTGCGGGGAAGGGATTCAACTACCACCAGATCGTGCAGCTTGAACAGGGGGTTGAGTTCCTGCGCGATGGTTGTGCCGAGGATTCTCTGCAAATCGTCCGGTGCACGGTCATCGGCAAGGACCGCGAAGACGACGAGCTGCTCAGCGCCTTCGCCTCCCGGCTGCACGCCTATCGCGGCCGCTTCGTATACCGATGGGTGACTCTCGATGACCCGCTCGATCTCGAGCGACGAAACCTTGATGCCACCGAGATTCATGGTGTCGTCGGCGCGGCCCTGGGCGCGGAAATACCCGCCCGGGAATCTGGCCACGAGATCTCCGTGGCGGCGCAGGACCTCTCCGTCGGGTCCGGCCGGGCATCCCTCGTAGTACACCTCGTCGTGGTCGCGGTTGAGCAATGTCTGCGAAAGCCCGATCGATGGAGGAACCAGGTACAGCTCGCCCTCCTCCCGCGCGGCTACGGGCTGTCCATCATCGTCGAGCACGACGAGGTCCAGACCGAGCGCCGGGGTCGTGAAACTGGCGGGGGAGGCGGGCTGAAGAACCGTACCGGTGAGGTGGCCGCCGCCGATCTCGGTGCCGCCGCAGTATTCGATAATCGGTGCGCGATAACCGGTGCGGCTCATGAGCCACAGGTAGTCCTGCCGATTGGAGGGCTCTCCGGTCGAGCTCAGAACGTTGATGCGGGACCAGTCGATGCCGTCACAGGCGCCCGAGTCGCGCCAGGCGCGCACTAATGACGGCACGACGCCGAGCATGCTGACGCCGACTTTCGCGACGAATTCGGCGAAGCCCCGTCCCGTAGGAACACCCTCGTAGAGGGCGATGCAGCCACGGTTGATGAGGGTGGCGTAGATCAACCACGGGCCCATCATCCAGCCGATGTTGGTCGGCCAGGCGACCACGTCGCCACGCTGGATGTCATGGTGGAAGTGGCCATCCATTGCGCACTTCATCGGCGTCAGATGGGTCCACGGGATGGCCTTCGGGTCGCCGGTCGTGCCCGAGGAGAACAGGATGTTGGTGATTGCTTCAGGATGTGCGGTAAGTGCCTCGAACTCGGTTTCGTCGCTCAGGAAATCCCACCATAGAATGTCTCCGTCGCGCAGGGACGCCACCGAGAAGTCCTCGGACGCGATCACGATCGCGCGCACGGAACCCGCGTCACGCACCGTGTCATAGAGCCCGATGGTGCGCGCGCCGCGCTCAAAGCTCGAAACAGTGATGATAGCGGCGGCATGCGATATCTCGAGACGGCGAGCGACCTCTGGAGCGGCGAAGCTGTCGGCGATCGAAACGACAACGCATCCAGCGCGAATGATTCCCAGATATGCGGCGACGCACTCGAGGTTCATCGGCATGTAGAGAGCGATGGCGTCGCCGGGTGAGAAGCCGGCAGCCGCGAGGCCGTTGGCGACCAGATTGGAGAGCATGTCGAGTTCATCGTAGGTGACCGCTTCCACCTGTTCGGATGCCTCGTGTCCGATGACGACGGCGATCTCGAATCCGTCGTCCGGGAAGCAGCTGGAAACAATGTTGAGCTCTGCGCCTGGGAGCCATCTTGGCTGCCGGGCGCCTGCGGAGATATCGAGAACCTGACTCGGCGGCCGGGAGAATACGACGCCGAGCCGATCGATGACTCGTTGCCAAAATTCGGCTCGGTTGGCGGAGGTCCAGCGGTGAAATGCGCGGTAGTCATCAAAACCGAGCTGGTTCATCAGCGCGGTGAGATTGGCGTGACGAACGCGGTCGTTCCCAGGCAACCAGACCGGCGGTGGGGGGAGAGAGAGATCGCGATTCGCGAAGATTTCGTTGAAACGTTCCCACTGCTCGTGAAAGGAGATTTCCGGATCTCGTTGGACGGTCTCGAGGTACCGCTGCCAGTTTTCCGCCTGTGGATCGTTGCCGAAATCCGTCAAGATCGTTCCACCCGCACGACCTCCTCGTCGTCCAGGAGGTCGAGCAATCGGTCGGTGGCGGTCTTCACGCATTCGACGTCGACGGACTCGATCGAGATCCAGAGCCGGTGGTCGAACCCCTCACCGAATCGGGGATAGGAGCCGATCTTGACCTCGGTGCATTCCTCAGCCACTTGGGCGAGCAACGGGGCGATCCGGCTCTCGTCCGAGTTCAGGAAGACTCCGTGTACCACCTTGGGTGTTCCGCTGAGCTCTCCACGGAGGCTCGGGAGCTTGGCTGCGAAGAGCCGGGGCACCCCTGGGAAGAGGTAGACGTTCTCGTAGACGACTAACGGCAGGAGACCGTCGTCGCCATGGAAGAGCCGCGAGCCCTCGGGCACGTCCGCCATCCGGAGGGCGGACTCTGTGAAGCGATCGCCCCAATAGCCGCGGATCATCTCCGCAATGTTCGGGTGGTTGACCACGCCGATCCCGAACGCCTGGGCGACGCCCTGTACCGTGCGGTCGTCGTGGGTCGGGCCAACACCTCCCGAGGTGATGACGATGTCGAATTTCTCCGAACAGGCTGCGACCTCCGCTGCGATGGACTCGAGATCGTCGCCGATGATGACGATCCGCTCGAGATCGATCCCGAGATCGGCGAGGAAATCGATCAGCAGCGGGGTGTTGACGTCGCGAACCTTGGCGCTGAGGATCTCGTCGCCGATGATGATCGCCGCTGCCGTGGTCATCCAGCGAGTATAACGCTGCCCACCCGCCCAAGACTGCCCACAGATGACACAGATATGCACAGATCCACACAGAATCGATCATCTGTGTCATATCTGTGGACGTAGATCGCTATTAGAAGATTTCGCCTCCGAAAAAGCGATCGTGGAAGAAGAGGAGAGCGACAAAAGCGGCCGTCGAAATGAGAGCGAGCGGGAACGAGAGTTCGTCGAGAGCGAGGCGGTTGCGACCACGGAGTATGGCACCGAAGGGCAGCACCGAGGTCTGTTTGCAGAACTCGGTGAACTCCTCACCCTTGTTCCGTTTATGGCGCGCGTCCAGGTGATACGGGCCGATGATCCCGACGACGACGAACGACCCGAAAAAGGCGATGTCGCCGACTGTCCCGTTGGCCAGGAGGTGGGCCAGGCCCCAGAGGGCGAGGCCCATGTTCATCGGGTGGCGGGTGACACGGAGGATGCCGCGGGCCTCGGCCTTGGCCGGCATCATGCCGGCCGGGCTCGGTGTCGCCAGGAGCTGGAAGAGGAGGAAAAGCCCGAAGAACACCAACACGCCCGCGATGGTCCTCTCGGTCCAAAACGGAAGCTCCCACAGCACCGCACCGAGGTGCCGGTTCTGCCACCAGAGAACCGCGGCCGGACCGAGGGTCAGGAAGGACACCACCGAGTAGAGTCCTCGGAACGGCCACTCGCCGATCGTGTCCACCACACCGTGCCGGATCGGGTCGTGCGACAGCCCGAGGTGGGTCACCACGAAAAGGGCCGAGAACAGGACGACCAGTGTGAGGGTCATGGGGGGAGTATAGCTTTGTTGAATTAGGAATTAGGAATTAGGAATTAGGAATGGAAGAAATCGCTTCAGTCCGATTCCTCCGGGAGGAAGAGCATTTCGATTGTGGCGTCAGGGGGTGGGAGAGCGGGGACTCCCGGCTCGCGATGCCAGTTGCCCGATTTCGAGAGGTACGTGTCGAGTGCTTCATCGTAGGCGCCACCGATCAAGCGGATGCTCTGACCCACGCGCGAGGCCGACCACACCGGGCCCCGGGTCACCGACCACACGACCCGGCAGTACTCCTCGAGGTCGGGGTCTTCGAGCGACAGATGCCCGGACTGGAGGCTGTCCTCGTAGCCCTTCGGGATGCGTCGTTCGAAATGGCCGATCCTCGACTCCGACATCGCAGGCAAATGGCTCAGTAGGGGATCGCCGAGGGCGTTGACGTCGAGAACGTGAACGTTCGGCCCGCCGTAGTAACCGACCACTCCAACCGCGATCGCCCGCATGACCGAATGGCCGGTCTCACCGAGCCCCCGCGCAGCGCGAACCCAGGAAACCCTTTGGATCGGGCGGCCGTCGTGGAGTGCCGCGAGGGAGAGTGCAGGCGCATAGACTCGTCGTTCGTCGGCGATTCCGTTGCGGCTGATGTTGTCCCTCACAAACCCGTCGAATCCGATGACGTGAAAGAAGACCAGGATCACAGCTGCGGCGCACACGCCTGGGAATCTGTCGGACAGCGGCCTCTCCTCTTTACCGTTGGCGCGGATCGACTCGACCACGGCGAGAAACACAGGGACCGCAAAGAACCGCCCGCTCATGAAATCGCCGCCGATGATGACGATGTAGACCAGGTAAAGGACAATTCCGGCGGCAGCCAGACGGGCTTGGAGATCCCCGCGGCGAACGATCAGGATGAGGAGGCAGGTGACAAGCCCGACCGCCCCGGCCGGGTCACGGAGAACGAAGTCGACGGCGTATTGAAGCCCCTGGAGGACCCTGCCGAAGAACGGCAGACCCGTGTTCAGTTTTGCCAGCGCGGTGTTCGGGACCAGGCTGCCATAGTAGACCAACGAAAAGGTCTCCCAGAGGGCGAAGACTGCTGCTGCTGCGGCCACCGGTACCGTTGCCCGACGGATGCCCTTCCTGCACACCCAGGCAATGCAAAGAGGGGCCACGATGAGCACGAAGTCTTGGCGGGTCAGTACCACGGTGGCCGCCAGCAGGGGCACCCAGCGGTCCCAACGACTCCATTCGGGTCGAAGGCCTCCGCACGCCAGGATCAACAGGACGAGCAGGAGATAGGCGAGAGGGCCCTCGAGACCGGAGGTTGCGAACTGCACCACTGCCTTCGAGGCCGGAATCAACAGCGCGAGGAGCACGAGATCGAGCTCGTTGCGGTGGGGTCTGGGCACGATGAGGGCGAAGGCCATGATCGAAAGGAAGACGGATAGCCATATTGCGGCCAGCGGCAGATTCGAAAAGACGCCGCCGACGACAACCAGTACAAGACACCAGAGCGGGTGGGTGAAGACCTGAACACGATCGACAACGTTCCATCGGAGCCCAAAGCCGTTGTGAATGTTGTCGACCACCCTGAAGGTGATGAAGGCGTCATCGCACAGCCACGCGTCGCGGATCACCAGCCAGGCGAAGACAGCGATCACGGCAATGAAGACGGCCCAGCGGATGTGGCGTTGCGAGAGGGGGGATTCTCCGTTCACGACGACTCAATGGTAACGGAAGTCGGAGGCGGAGAGGAGTCAGGCCCGATCGATCGGGAACGATACGACCTTTGAGAGGTCGCGGGTGCCGGAGGCCACCATGAGCAGGCGATCGACGCCGAGAGCCACGCCCGCGCATTCCGGCAAGCCGTGCGCGAGAGCGGCGAGCAGGCGCCCATCTACCGGAATCTCGGGCAGTTCTCGCCCTGTTCTCGCCTCGAGGTCCGCCTCGAATCGGCGCTGCTGCTCCGCCGGATCCGTCAGCTCATGGTAGCCGTTTGCGAGCTCGACGCCCTCGACGAAGACCTCGAAGCGCTCCGCAAACGGTGGGTCGCCGTCCCGCACCCTGGCCAGGGCCGCCTGCGATGCCGGGTAGTCATGAATGATCGTCGGCTGGCAGTGGCCGAGCCTGGGTTCGATGACGTGCGTCAACACGAGGTCGAGCAAATCGTCCCTCGACAGATCAGCGAAGTTCTCGACGCCGAACTCTTCGACCAGTCGCCGAAGTGCATCATCCGTGTCGGCGAATGGGTTGACATTTGCGTAGCGCTCGAAGGCCTCGGTGTAGGTGATGCGTTCAGACGATCTACTACCGAGGAGAAACGCCAACAGTGCGTCGATTTCATCCATGAGGTGATAGTGGTCCCATCCGGGGCGGTACCATTCAAGGATCGTAAATTCCGGGTTGTGGCGGCTTCCGGCCTCGCCATCACGAAATGCCTTACAGACCTGGAATATCGGACCGCTATCAGCAGCCAGAAGCCTCTTCATCGCGAACTCGGGTGAGGTCTGGAGGTAGAGCGTGCGGCCGTCAGCGGCTCCAGGCCCCCTGTACTGGCAGCTCAGGGCGTGGAGGTGGAGGTCGGTGACCGGGGCCGAGCCGAGGAGCGGCGTTTCGACCTCCATCACACCTCGTTCGGAAAAGAAGGTGCGGATCTTGGCGAGGATCTGGGCGCGAAGGCGGAGAGCATCCTCGGAAGCTGTCGGGCGCCAATCAGGCGGCAGGTCGACCATTGATGCTCACGGTAGGAAAGGTTCTCACGTTCAAACGCCGAAACGTTCCAACGTTGGTTCCGTTAGGCGCGAGAGACATATTCCCCGGTGCGAGTATCCACCTTGATTTTCTCGCCGATCTGGACGAAAAGCGGTACACGGATGACCGCACCCGTCTCGGTGGTCGCGGGTTTATTGCCGCCGGAAGAGGTATCGCCCTTGACTCCGGGATCGGTTTCGGTGATCTCGAGGATGACGAAATTGGGGGGCGTGACGACGATCGGATTGCCTTCCCACAAGGTCACCATGCAGAGATCCTCCTCCTTGAGCCACTGCTGAGAATCACCGACCGCGTTGCTGTCGGCTTCGACCTGCTCGTAGGACTCCTGGTCCATGAAGGTCCAGGTGCGTCCGTCCGTGTAAAGGTACTGCATCTCTTTTTCCATCACGTCGGCGCCTTCGAAGGAGTCAGATGCCTTGAGCGTCTTTTCGTTGACTCGCTCTGTCTTGAAGTTCTTGTACTTGACCTTGGTGAAGGCCTGGCCCTTGCCCGGCTTGACGAAATCGGTGCCGACGATCACGCACGGGTCTCCGTCGACCATGATCTTGAGTCCGACCTTGACCTGATTCATGTTGTAGGAAGCCATATTTCGATCTCCTTGCTTGCGCCGATCATACCGAAGCTGCGAGACTGAGCCGGATGAAACGGAAGCATGAAGCCCCCTGGTCAACCGGCGCATGGAGGAAGCAGCTCGCCGATGTCATTACCGACGTGGGCGAGCTGCTGCAGATCCTCGAGCTCCAAGGCGGCACTCCGACGGGAATACCCTCCGCCCTGCGCAGATTCCCGCTCAGGGTACCACGTGCGTTCGTCGATCGGATGCGGCGAGGTGACCCTGCTGATCCGTTGCTGAGACAGGTCCTGCCGATTCTCGAGGAGGATCGCAAAGTGCCGGGTTTCACCACCGATCCTGTCGGCGAGTTGGTGTCGCCGCCTCGAGACGCCGTGCTCCAGAAATACCGCGGGCGCGCGCTGCTCATGGTCACAGGCACCTGTGCAGTCCACTGCCGCTACTGTTTCAGGCGCCATTCTCCCTGTGCCGACCGTGAAACAGTTGCACGGGTTTTCGATGCTGCGATCCGCAGGATCGCCGCAGATCCAACGATCGCCGAAGTCATCCTCTCCGGCGGAGATCCGCTGACCCTGCCCGATACCGAACTTGGAGTGCTGGCGATGCGGCTGGCAGCGTTGCCGAACGTCCGGCGGCTGCGGATCCACAGCAGGATGCCAATCGTATTACCACAGAGGGTGGACACGAGACTCACGACCTGGATTGGTGGCCTTGAGGTGCCGGCAATCGTCGTGGTGCACGTCAACCACGCCAACGAGATCGATGATGACGTGCGGCGCGCCCTTGCCGCGCTGGCTGCGACCGGAGCGATCCTGCTCAACCAGGCGGTGCTGCTCCGAGGCGTCAATGACACGGCGGATGTGCTTTCGAACCTCAGCCAATCACTTTTCGACGCCGACGTGCTGCCCTACTACCTCCACATGCTGGACGCGGTAGAAGGAGCAGCCCACTTTCGGGTGCCGGACGAGGCGGCGAAGAACCTCTACGGGGAGCTGACCGCGAGGCTGCCGGGCTACCTGGTGCCGAAGCTGGTGCGGGAGGTCCCGGGCGCACCCGCCAAGATCGGCGTGGACCTTTGGTCGTGAATCGTTCGAACGTTGCAACGTCGAACGTTCAAACGTCAAACGTTAGGCGTTCAAATGTGTGAACGCAGAATCGGCCGCGTGAGGCACGTGGCTCCGCCCTCGGCCTTGAGTGAAAGCTCCTTACCGCGGTAAGTGAGCACCTCGCAGCCGGCGGCTTCGAGTCGTTTCCTGGTGACTGGATTCCCTTCGATCATCAGACACTTTCGCGGCGCCAGGGCGAGCACGTTCGGGCCCATGGTTGGATACTCCTCGTCGGGGACCTCGACCAGGTCGATGCCACGTTCCGCGAGAGCCTCGACGAACGGCACCGGCAGCAGGGGGAGATAGACCACCGCCAGATCGAGGTCCAGCATGGAAATGAACGACATCAGGTGGAGACAGGATTCGGGTCCGTCTCCGTGCGGCAGCTGCACCTCGAGGGTTTCGGCGCCGAGCGGCCGGAGAGCGGCGGTGAGTTGGCGCAGACCTTCTGTGTTGGTCCGGTAACCGCGGCCGACGGCCAGGGTGTCGTGGTCCAGCCACATGAGATCGCCGCCCTCGGCTGTGGCCTCGCCTTCGAGGGTGGTAAGGGTCGGCACTCCCAGTTCTTCCAGAGTCGCTCCGATCGCGATTTCTTCGCCGCGCCGCTGCTTCTTGCCCATGCGCAGGATGATCGACCCCTCGTCGGTGATGATCACCGGGTCATGGGTGAAGATGCTGTCGGCGAGCTCGGGCAAGGGGGTGTCGTGATAGAGCACTTCACAGCCCGCTTGGCGGAGTGTGGCGACCAGATCGTCGTGCTCTCGTTGCGCTTCCGGGAGATTGGGCTGCGATATGTAATGCCATTGATCCGGGTCCGCATTTCCGAAGGCTTCGTCGGGGCGTCGAACCAGGACCCGTCGAAGCGGATCGACCATGCTCTGACATCCGTACGCTTTCACGGTTTTTCCTCCTCATCGAGCCGTCGGGGTCTGGCATATATGGTCGTGAAGCGCCGCAGGCGGACTTTGCCCGGTGCGAGGCCACGCGACTTGCTGACGTCCCCGGCGCGCGCCATGTGGACCGCAACCTTGCCGCCGCGACGAGCTTTGGAGTATGCGGCGGCCAACGCGGCGGCGAAGCGCTTGGTTTCGCGCGGCGGCGCATCGAGTCGGTCCGGGTTACGAACCACGACGTGCGAGCCGGACTCGCCGGCGACGTGAAACCAGAAGTCTCCTGGGGCCGCGAGCTTGAGTGACAAGACATCATTGTCGCGGGCTGTCCGGCCGACAAGGATGATCATACCGTCCGGGCTTTTCGCTACCCGAGCGACCGATTTCCCCCGCCAGATCCCGGCATCTGGGTCGGTTTCGCCTCGAGGCTCGTTGACTTTTCCCACGCCCGTATCTTATCCGCTCCCGATTCCGCTCCCGATTCCGACCGAATGAAGAGGCGAGTGAGTCCTTTGGCTGGCCATCGGGATCGGGTGCGGGATCGAACGGGCGGATCAGCGGCGATCATGGAAAACCGGCGCGATCAGCGCCGGATCATCGCTCATGATTCCGGTCGCTCCGAGGTCCAGTAGCCGGCGCGCTTCGTCTGGATCGTCCACCACCCAGTATTCGACCCGTAGACCGAGATCCCGGCAACGTCTGATGAACGACCCGCCATCGAGTCGGATTCCGCCCCTTGCCACCGGGATGTGAGCGGCATCGCCCTTGATGTGGCGTTTCGCCAACGCGCCAGGGAGAAAACGAACCAACGCGACTTCCTGCTTCGACAGGGTCGTTCTCCCCGGATAGCCGAGTGCGCGGATTCGGTTGACGACCGGGGTGCTGAAGCTTGCCAGCGTCACTCGCTGCTCAGCGTTGTGCCGGGCCACTACCTCGAGCAGGCCGGGAACCACCCGGGGATCGTTCGGCTTGAGGTCGACGCTCATCGGCACGTCCGGGAAGGCCTCCAATGTTTCCGACAGGGTCGGCACGCTATGGTCGACGAGATCGGCGCACTCGAACCCGGCCCCTACATTCCAACTCCTCACTTGGGCCAGAGTACAGGTTCTGATCTGCTCGCTGACGCCGGCCATTCGCTGGCCATCATCGTCGTGTGCGACCACGAAGTGGCCGTCCGCCGTCGGGTGGACATCGAGCTCCAGTGCATTCGCGCCGTCCGCCAGCGCCCGCTCGAAGGCCGGCAGGGTGTTCTCCGGTAGACGAGCGCGTGCTCCTCGGTGGCCGTAGAGCCGAAGTTTGAACTGTTTCGTGTTCATTGAATGACTATTAAAACACCGCAGCCTCTAATTGGAAATTGAGAATCAGAAAGTCGAAGGGCCACCCACTCGTGACGCGCGATGGTGAGGAGAGTTCAGAATTCCGAATTCAGAATTCCGAAATCCGAATTCAAAACATGCCGAGCTCGAGCTTGGCGGCTTCGGACATCATGTCCGGGTCCCAAGGCGGGTCCCAGGTGATCTCGACCGTGGCCGATGTGACACCCTCGATCGCCGCTACCTTCTCTTCGACCTCGGGCGGCAGGCTTTCAGCAACGGGGCACATCGGCGAGGTCAGGGTCATGAGCACGTGGATGTTGGCCTCGTCATCAACGTTGACCTCGTAGATCAGACCGATCTCGTAGATGTTGACGGGAATCTCGGGGTCGAAAATCGTTTTCAAAACGCCGATGATTTGATCGCGCAGGGTAGAACTCATTGTCGTGCTGATCCCGAATTAGGAATTAGGAATTAGGAATGAGGAATTAGGAATGCCGCCCACAAACCCGAGACGATGGCGGGGAGTCACGACGCCCGAAGGGCGTCCGTAATTCCTAATGCCTAACTCCTCATTCCTCATTCTGTTGTCACCGACTCGTCGTCGCCATCCATAGCAGCGTTGAGCGTGTGCCAGGCGAGGGTGGCGCACTTGACTCGGACCGGGTACTCGCGCACGCCCTCGAAGACCTGCAGCTTGCCGAGTTCGACCCCCTGCTCCTTGGCGACGCCGGTGAGCATGTCATGGAAGCCGTCGAAGATCTCCTTGACCTCGGCCACTGACCTGCCCTTGACCGATTCGGTCATCAGCGAGGTCGAGGCGGTGCAGATGGCGCAGCCCTCACCCTGGAAGCTGATCTCCTCGATAACCCCGTCCTCGATCCGCAGGTAAACCTTGACTGTGTCGCCGCAGAGCGGGTTGTGGCCGTCGGCAGTTCGTGTCGCGCAGTCCATGACGTAGCAGTTCCGCGGCTTCTTGTTGTGATCGAGGATGATTTCCTGGTAGAGCTCGCGCATGTCGGACATCAGCCGAAGACCTCCTGGACTTTTTTCAGCCCTGTCACGAGTGCGTCGATTTCGCGCTCGGTGTTGTAAAGAGCGAATGAAGCCCTCACGGTCGCCGACAATCCGTAGCGAGCCATCACCGGCTGTGCGCAGTGGTGGCCGGCGCGGACGGCGACGCCCTCGCTGTCGAGGATGGTCCCGATATCGTGAGGGTGGATACCGTCGACGACGAAGGACAGGACCGACGCCTTGTCGCGAGCCGTTCCAACAAGCCGGACGCCGGGCACCTCGAGCACCGCCTCGGTGGCGGCGGCCAGCAACTCGGCTTCGTGAGCGGCAACCGCGTCGAGCCCGATATCCTCGAGATACATCAGCGCAGCCGCGAAGCCGATTGCGCCTTCGATGTTGGGCGTGCCGGCCTCGAAGCGGTGAGGTGGCTCGGCGTAGGTGGTGCGGTCGAAGCTCACCGACAGGATCATGTCGCCGCCGCCCTGATAGGGCACCATGTCGAGCAGATGCTCGCGCTTGCCGTAAAGAGCGCCGATACCGGTCGGCCCGTAGGCCTTGTGGGCCGAACAGACGAAGAAGTCACAGTCGAGGTCCCTGACGTCGACCGATAGATGAGGCAGCGCCTGAGCACCGTCGACCAGAACCGGTACGCCGCGGTGGTGGGCGATCTTGATGATCTCGCGCACCGGGTTGATCGTTCCGAGGGCGTTGGAGACGTGGACGATTCCGACGATTCTGGTGCGCTCTGACAGTAGCTTCTCATACTCATCGAGCACGATGTCCCCGTCGTCGTCGATCGGGATCACCTTGAGATTGGCGCCCTTCTCCTCGCACAGAAGCTGCCAGGGCACGATGTTGGAGTGGTGCTCCATATGGGATATCAGGATCTCGTCGCCAGCCTCGAGTCGGGGGCGAAGAAAGCTCCAGGCGACCAGGTTGATGCCTTCGGTGGTCGAACGCGTGAAGACAATCTCGCGACTGTCGGCCGCCCCGAGGTGAGTCTTGATCGTTGTCCGGGCCTGTTCGTAGGCGACCGTGGCACGTTGCGACAGCAGGTGAACGCCTCGATGCACGTTCGAGCAATCACGCTCGTAGAAGCTGCGAACGGCATCGATGACTGCCCGCGGTTTTTGGGTTGTGGCAGCGTTGTCGAGATACGCGAGTGGGTGACCGTGCGATTCCTGGTGGAGCGCCGGGAAGTCGGAACGAATCTTCTCGACATCGAGGGTCGTCGCGCCGGCCGCGGTCGCGGTTGATATGGTCACTCGGAGTTCGCCTTGTCGGTCATCGCAGCGAGGCGTTCGGCGACCACGTCTTCGAGGCGTTGCCGAAGGTCGGTTACCGGGATGCGGTCGAGGATCTCGCCGGCGAAGGCCAGCGTCAGGAGTTGGGCCGCCTCGTCGCGACCGATGCCGCGTGAGCGCAGGTAGAAGACGGCCTCCTCGTCGAGCTGACCGACTGTGGATCCGTGGGTGCAGCGGACATCGTCGGCAAAGATTTCGAGCTGCGGGTTGGAGTTGACGACCGCGTCCTCGGAAAGCAACAGGTTTCGGTTCGACTGGTTGGCGTCAGTCTTCTGGGCGTCCTGGTCGACGATGATCCGGCCGTTGAAGACCGCTTTGGCTCGACCGCCGAGGATGCCTTTGTAGAGCTGATGGCTCTCGCAGTTTGGCGAGGCGTGGCGCATCGTCAGGTGGGTGTCGGCCTGTTGCTTGTCATCTCCGAGATAGAGGCCGTCGAGGGATGCATTCGCGCCTTCACCCTCGAGCACCACACCGATATCGGTGCGAGCCAACGCACCGCCGAGAGAGATCGCCTGGGCGGAGTATCGGCTGCCGGCGGCCAGTCGAGCCTGGCGCACCGCCAGGTGGTGGGCCGATGGGTGTTCCTCCTGGACGATGACGTGATCCAGAGTGGAGTTCTCGGCAAGAACCACCTCGGTTACCGGACAGCTGAGGGAAGAAACTTTGCCGACGTGATGCTCGACCACGGTTGCCCGGCTGCCAGCCTCGGCGACAATCAGGATTCGAGGCGCGTTGAGGGTTGGTCGCGCATCGGTGCCGGAGACGAAGATCAACTGGATCGGGCGCTCCAGCTCGACGCCGGTGGGCAGGTGGATGAACGCGCCGTCGGCGATGAGAGCGGAGTTGAGCGCTGCGAAGGGATGTTGATCGAGGGGCGCCAGGCTCCCGAGGTGCTGGGCAACGGTCTCTGATCCCGAGGTGGCGCCGATCACGAGATTGGAAACGACCACGCCGTCTGGACGATCGCCGATCTGGGATACATCTGGCGAGGAAATGCCGTCGACGAAGACCAACAGGTGGGCATCGGCGAGCTGCCATTGAGTCACATCCACGCGGGGTGCGACCGCTCTGGGAGCGACAAAATCTGTATCACCGATCCCTGTGAGGCGCGTGAATCGCCAGGCTTCCTGTCGCCTGTTCGGCAGGCCCTGTTCCGCAAAGCTCTCGCGGCCCTTGAGCCGCAGCCCCTGTAACAGCTCTGGCGCCGGCAGAGCGGCGGCTGCGTCGAGAGCGTCCGAAAAAGCAGTCGTCTGTGTCATGCGCCCGCCGCCTGAGCTGGCTCGAGATCGAGCCACTCGTAGCCCTGGTCCTCGAGCCGGAGGGCGAGCTCGCGATCGCCGGATTTCACGATGCGGCCGTTGATCAGGACGTGGACGAAGTCAGGCTCGATATAGTCGAGCAGGCGCTGGTAGTGGGTGATGAGGACGAAGGAACGTTCCGTGTTACGCAGCGAGTTGACGCCGTCGGCGACGATTCTCAGGGCGTCGATGTCGAGGCCGGAGTCGGTCTCGTCGAGGATCGCCAACTTCGGCTCCAGCACCGCGAGGTGAAAGATCTCGTTGCGCTTCTTCTCGCCGCCCGAGAAACCTTCGTTGACCGGGCGCTTGAGCAGCGAGTCGTCGAGCTTGACCACCTTGGCCCTTTCTCGAACTAGCTCGAGGAAATCCATCGCGTCGATCTCCTCCTCGCCACGGTGGGTGCGGATCGCGTTGAGTGCGGTGCGGAGGAAGTAGGTGTTGCTGACGCCTGGAATCTCGACCGGGTATTGGAAGGCGAGAAAAAGTCCTTCGCGGGCGCGGGTTTCGGCGTCGAGCTCGAGCAGGTTTTGGCCAGCGTAGCGGATCTCGCCGCCGGTGACCTCGTACTCCTCACGGCCGGCGAGCACGCTGGCGAGAGTGCTTTTGCCTGAACCGTTGGGGCCCATGATGGCATGCACCTCACCGGGATTGACCGTGAGGTCGATGCCTTTCAAGATTTCTGTTCTGTCCACTGAGACGTGGAGGTCTTTCAGTTCAAGTAGGCTCATGAGTTCTCCGTAACAAATGAATCGTTCTTCCGATCCCGAAAACTGCCTTCCATGCCACACGTCGGGTACGGGATCGGGAGCGGAGTGGTCATCCGACGCTGCCTTCGAGGCTCACACCCAGAAGCTTCTGAGCCTCCACCGCGAATTCCATCGGCAGCTCGCGGAAGACCTCCTTGCAAAAGCCATTGACGATCATCGACACCGCATCCTCGGTCTCGATGCCGCGTTGATTGCAGTAGAAGATCTGGTCCTCGCCGATCTTCGAGGTGGACGCCTCATGCTCGACCTGAGCGGAGGGGTTGCCGATCTCGATGTACGGGAAGGTGTGGGCTCCGCAGCGGTCGCCGATCAGCATCGAGTCGCACTGCGAAAAATTGCGGGCGTTGGACGCCTTCTTTCCGACCTTGACCAGCCCTCGATAGGTGTTCTGCCCCCGGGCAGCCGAAATGCCCTTCGAGACGATGGTCGATGAGGTGTTATTGCCGAGGTGGAACATCTTTGAACCGGTGTCGGCCTGCTGGTAGCCCGAGGTCAACGCCACCGAGTAAAACTCGCCCACCGTGTCGTCGCCCTTGAGGATGACGCTCGGATACTTCCAGGTAATGGCGGAACCGGTCTCGACCTGGGTCCAGGAGATCTTCGATCGGTCGCCCTTGCAGATGCCCCGTTTGGTAACGAAATTGAAGATCCCTCCTTCGCCGGTCTCCTTGTCGCCGGGGTACCAGTTCTGAACCGTCGAGTACTTGATCTTTGCATCCTCGAGGGCGACCAGTTCGACGACTGCCGCGTGCAGCTGGTTTTCGTCTCGCATCGGCGCCGTACAGCCTTCGAGGTAGCTGACGTACGAACCCTTGTCGGCGACGATCAGCGTGCGTTCGAACTGCCCGGTGTTGGCGGCATTGATGCGGAAGTAGGTCGAGAGCTCCATCGGGCAGCGTACGCCTTCGGGAACGTACACGAAGGAGCCGTCCGAGAAGACCGCCGAGTTGAGAGAGGCGAAGAAGTTGTCAGTGGTTGGCACCACCGAGCCGAGGTATTTCTGCACCAGCTCGGGGTGCTCGCGAACCGCCTCGGAGAAGGAGCAAAAGATGATACCGAGCTCGTTCAGCTTGTCTTTGAATGTGGTTGCAACAGAGACGCTGTCGAAGACCGCGTCGACCGCCACGCCCGCGAGAATCTTCTGCTCCTCGAGGGGGATGCCCAGCTTTTCATAGGTGGCGAGGATCTCCGGGGCGACCTCGTCGAGGCTCTCGACCTGCTTTTTGGGAGCTGCAAAATAGGAGATCGCCTGGTAGTCGATTTTCGGATAGCTCACGTTCGGCCAGCGCGGCTCCTCCATGGTCAGCCAGTGCCGGTAGGCCTTGAGCCGCCACTCCAGCATCCACTCCGGCTCTTCCTTGCGGGCAGAGATCTGGCGGATCACATCCTCGTCCAGACCGGGCGGCAGGGTCTCCTGCTCGACCTCGGTGACGAAGCCGTGCTCGTACTCGCGATTCGCGAAATCCTCGATCAGCTTGTCCTGGGTTGCCATCTTCCCCTCGATACGACGCGACAAATGCTCGCGGTGACGTCTTCATATCGCCGACCCCGCCTCGTTGAGACCCGGTTTCACGCCGGCACCTTCTAGAATCGTGAAAACGGTGAACATATTCCTCCCCCGTCGATCCCGATCCCGTGCCCGCTCCCGCTCCCGACGATATCTGGAACGGGCAGACAATATGAATTGGAGCCGGGCGGGTTGACGGTCCGAGAATCGGCAGCGAAATCTGCTGAATAACCCTATTGGATTGAACCTGCCGGCTGCTGCAGGGGGATATTCGGGAGTGGAATCGGGAACGGGCGCGGGATCGGAAAGGCTGAGCGGAAGCTCGAGTGTGGTGAAATGTCCCCCATGAAGATTCACCTTTCACGTTGGGTCTGCACTGATGTCGAATCGAATCTGAACCGTTTTCGAGAAGAGGCTGTTGGAGCGGCAACGGGCGGCGCAGAAATCGTCGTCTTTCCCGAGCTCTTCCTGACGGGGTATTCGCGGCCGCTCGATCCGCAGAAGGCGAGGGAGGTGTTCGAGGAGATTTCGAATGCAGTGCCGGGTGCGCTGTTCGTCTTCGGGTCAATCAGCGAGGCCCGGCATAATCGGGTCACGGTGTGGACGCGAGGGTCCCAGCTCGCCTTCTACGACAAGGTTCATCTCTTTCAGCCCAACGGCGAGGACGAGCTGTGGGAAGTTGGCGGCAGCTACGTGGCGTTCGAGTGGCGGGATCTTCGCATCGGTTTGATGAACTGCAACGACATCCGTTTTCCGGAACAGGCGCGCGCGCTCAAGCTCGGGGCGCTTTGCGATGCGCTCATCGTGCCGGCCTGGTGGCCGTGGCGGCGCGACCACATCTGGAGCACTCTGTTGCAGGCGAGGGCGGCCGAGAACCAGCTCTGGGTACTCGGCTGTTGTATCGCCGGATCGATCGGGGGGGGCGAGTTCGCCGGGGCGGGCAATCACGTCTTCGATCCGTCGGGCGAACCGGTCCGCACCGCCGACGACCGGACCTACGAGCTCGACTTCGAAAACCCACCACCCACCGTCGTCGATCCCATTGAGCGCTACGTCGAAATCGATCGCGTCGAAATAGTTAAGAATTAGGAGTTTAGAGTTGAGAGATCCCGCCCGCCCCTCACAAGGCGGCGGGTGGGCGGGGGATAACTCTCAACTCTCAATTCTCAATTTACTTCGATCAGTGCTGAAGGCCGGGGGACGACCCCTTCTTCGGATCCGAGTTGGTGAACTGCAGCCTGCCTTCGCGGAACTCGCCGCCACGCAGGGTGTGTGCGAGCGCCTCCCCGAGCTCTTCCACCATGTGGAAGGTCAGCCGGTCCCGGACTTCCTCCGGCAGGTCTTCGAGGTCGGCTTCGTTGACCTTTGGCAGGACGATGGTCGTGATGCCCGCGCGAACTGCACCCAGGATCTTTTCCTTGACGCCGCCGATCGGCAGAACACGTCCGGAGAGGGTGATCTCCCCGGTCATCGCTACATCGTTGCGCGCAGGTCGCCCGGACAACGCCGACACCAGAGCGGTAGCCATGGTGACTCCGGCCGATGGCCCGTCCTTCGGAATGGCGCCGGCCGGCACGTGGATGTGGACATCCTGCTCGAATGCCTTGTCCCGGATGAAGAGTTCATCGGCGTGTGCCTTGGCATAGGTCCAGGCAGCCTGTGCGGACTCCTTCATGACGTCGCCGAGCTGTCCGGTGAGAACGAGGTTGCCCTTGCCCGCCATCGGCGAGGCTTCGACGAACATGATGTCGCCACCGACCGGGGTGTAGAACATCCCGGTTGCGACGCCGATCTGATCGCTGTCCGCCGCCTGCTCGGGGTGGACCTTGGGCCGGCCGAGCAGCTCATGGACCTCCTTGGCTGAAATCTCGGCGAACTCGAGCTCTTGCGCCGCAATCTTGCGCGCCACCTTGCGGGCGAGGCGACCGATCTCGCGTTCGAGTTGGCGCACGCCCGACTCGCGCGTATAGCCGGTAATGACCTCGTGCACGGCGTCGTCCGTGATGACGATCTGCCCGTTGGTCAGTCCGGTTTGTTTGATCTGTCTCGGTGTCAGGTAACGCCTGGCGATCTCGAGCTTCTCGGCTTCGGTGTAGCCGGCGAACTCGACCACCTCCATACGATCCTGCAGCGGGCCCGGGATGTTCTGCAGGTAGTTGGCGGTGCAGATGAACTGCACATCCGAAAGGTCGAAGGGCACGCCCAGATAGTGATCGGTGAAGCTGTCGTTCTGGGCCGGGTCGAGAACTTCGAGCAACGCTGCACCCGGGTCGCCCTGGTACGACGCACCGAGCTTATCGACCTCATCGAGCAGAAAGACGGGGTTCTTCGAGCCTGCCTGCTTCATGCCCTGGATGATTCGGCCAGGCATGGCGCCGACGTAGGTGCGACGGTGGCCCCGCACGTCGGCCTCGTCGCGCACGCCGCCGAGCGATATGCGCACATACTCGCGGTCCATCGCGCGGGCGATGCTCTTCGCAACCGAGGTCTTCCCGACTCCGGGAGGCCCGGCGAAGAGCAGGATGGGGTTTCGGCTCGCGGTGTCGTGGATCGAAGGTTCTTCGGACTCCTCCTCCACCTCGAAGAGCTCTGCATCGGCCTCCGCTTGTTCGGCCTTCTTCTGTAAAATCCGGACCGCCAGGAACTCGAGAATCCGGTCCTTGACGTCGCCAAGGGCGTAGTGGTCCTCTTCGAGGATCTCCGCCGCTCGCGCAACGTCCATCCGTTCTTCGGAGCGTCCCGTCCAGGGCAGCTCGCAGATGGTTTCGAGATAGGTGCGGATGACCTGGGCCTCCATGCCTTCGGGCCCCATGCGTTCGAGACGCCCGAGTTCGCGGTCGACCTCCTTGCGAGCAGCCTGCGGAAGTTCGAGAGCTTCCACCTTTTGGCGCAGCCCTTCGAGGTCTTCGCGACCGCCGTCCTCGCCTAGCTCGCGCTGGATCGCCTTGAGCTGTTGCCGAAGAAACATTTCCCGCTGACGGTCACCCAGCTCCTCCTGGACCTGGGACTTGATGTCCTCCCGCGCGTCGAGAACTGCGACGGCTTTCTGAATGAGGAGCAGAACGGAGCGGAGCCGATCTTCCACCGACAATGCTTCGAGCAGCTTCTGTGCTTCCGCAGGTTTGAGATCGAGATGACCGGAAACGAGGTCGGCAAATCGTCCTGGTTCCGTCGTTTCGGCGAGAAATTGCTGCACTGCCTCCTTGGGCATGCCGGCCCGGCGGCCAAGCTCGGCGGCCCGCTCTCGAGTCTCGTGATAGAGAGCGGTGAAGGCGGGTGCCTCGGAGTCGATCGGCGGTAGTTCTTCCGCAGGGTGCACGGATGCCACCAGGTATTCGTCCTGCTCCTCGTAGCGCACCGCGACCGCTCGGTAGTCGCCGTTCAGCAGCAGCCGCATCCCCGAAGGTCCGCGCTGGACCGGTCCGATGGTCGCGACCGTTCCCATGTTGTAGAGGATTTCTGGTGTGACTTCCTCGAGGTTTTCCCGTTGGGAGACCACGAAAATCTGCTTGTCTTCGGTACGCAGAGCGGCCTCGATGGCACGCAGGGTTCCTGGTCGTCCGGCAGCGATGGGCGACGTGACCTCGGGGAAAAGGACCGCCTCCCGCAGGGGTATGACCGGCAGGGTCGTGATTTCTGTCATGAATGCCTCCTGTGGTGTGCTCCCACCACCGTGTGTTCAAGATGATACGCCGCGTCCCATGGGTCAAGCCCCTGAACGCGTGTATTATCCTAAACCTGAGTATAGTCTTATCATATTCCCGGAATTTGACTGATTTTTTGACTGTTGCCTTCTGAGGGTTGAGACGCCACCCGATCTGTTCCAAAGGGTCGGTCCGAACTCAATACTCAGTGCGGAAACGCAAATCTGAACAGGTGGTTGGGATGGGCTGATACCATTCGCGAGCGGAGGTTTGGTTGATTTATCGACAACAACAAAAGGGTGGTGTGGCGTTTGGTGGTTTCGCAGGATCCGGCCTGCCTGTGCCAAAGGACCTCGTCGGCATCCTGGTCGCCCTTTTCGTCACGTTTTCGCTCCAGTTTTTCGAGGCGACGGCCGCAATTCCGGCGATCCTGAGGCTCACGCCCGCAGTTTTTCGCGGATTCGTGTGGCAGATCTTCACCTATCCCGCGGTCGGATTCGGGAGATCCGGCCTGTGGTTCCTGGTTTCGCTCTTGATCCTCTTCTGGTTCGGCCGGGATGTTTTTTGGCGCCTCGGTCGGCAGCGCTTCTGGCTCTTATTGGTGCGAGCAGCGGTTGGCGCGGCGATCGTCGCGGTTGCGGTGCAGTTGTTCCAGAACCTGGCCGGGGTCGGTGCGGCGGGTTTCGGTGCGTTCCAGCTGATGCAGGGCCAACGGATTCTGCTCGCCATCGTGATCGCCGCCTTTGCCACTCTCTGGGGAGAGGCGACGATTCTGCTCTTCTTCGTGTTGCCGCTCAAGGCCAGGTGGTTTCTCTGGCTCGAGATTCTTTTCGCCTTCATCGGGTTCCTCGAGTCCAAGGACTTTGCCGGCTTCTGCGGCATCTCGATGGCCGTGTTCCTGACCTACTCGGGCCTCAAGATTGGCGGTGCCGGTGGCGTCTATCACGATTGGCGCAAGCGAGCGGAACGGTTCATCCTCGAACGGCGCCTCGACAACCTCAAGCGGAAGCGACGGTTTGATGTGATCGACGGCAAAAAGGACGACTACATTCACTAGGCCGACAAAGCGAAAAGGAGCAGAGGGGAAGAGGCGAATTTTCCTTTTCTCCTCCGCCCCTCTTCCCCTCTGCGGTGAAACACAGTTGCGCGGATCGGATGCTTCAAGTGCCAAAGAAAAGCCCGGGTGAAAACCCGGGCGAGTTCTTTCCGAATTGGTGTCAGCGTCGACCTACCGGTTTGCGCCTCACGTCGCCGCGTGGACGATCCGATCGGTCCGTACTCGGTCGGCGAATTCGAGGTGTCCGTTCGAGCTTCGGTACGAAGAGATCGTTGAGTGTCTTGAAAGCCTCCTTCGACATGACGACTTCCTTGACCTTGCGCGGTGAGACGCCTGTGGACTGCCAATCACCCTCGAAGAGCACCGAGCCCATATCGACGCGCGGAATCTGGTTTCCAAACTCGGTGTTGATGAACCGGATCAGCTCATCGGCCAGCAGCGCATAGCCGATGCGTTGCGGGTGAAGGCCGTCGTACGAGAAGATGCCACCGAGCAGGAAATCGGTCGAAAGTGTCGTCGTTGCACCGAACGTCGGTACGGTTTCGCCGCTCGCGAGGCCGGCAAAAAGGCCATTGGCATCGAAGACCGGATAGCCGAAGGCGGCTGCTGTCTCTTCGATCACAGCGTTCAGGCCGTCGATCTGCGCGTCGATCGCCTCGACTTCGGCGGCCCGCAATACCACACCGGGCTCGCCGGTGAGGAAGTCGAGATCGTCCGGCAGCGGCGGTCCACCGGGCAGGCCGTAACCCTGGGCGATCAACGCGCTCGCGCCAAGGGTCACGAAGTCGCCGTCGGTCAGCGGCCCGGTATCGGCGACCAGGTACCAGCGTCCCAGGTCGGGGATGTCAACGTAGGGATCGACAGTTGTAACGAAGGGAGTCTGGGTGGAGTAAGGCAGGTTGAAAAGCACGATGTCGGCCGTCGTGTTGGCCGCCAGGGCGCCGATGGCGTTGTTGTAGAGCCCGGCGAAGAGCTCGACCGGCGTCATGGTTATACCGTCGGCGGCGGTTGCGGCGATCACCGCACCGAGCACATCGTTGTTGCCGATCCATACGGTCATGAAGGTGGGCTGCGCCCCGATGGCGAATTCGAGCGCGGTGTTGATCCCGTTGCGGAGGACGATATCGAAGAAGACGGTGTCGAAGTTGCCCTGCTCGAGGTTGGTGAGGTCGCCGGTCTGGAAGATCATGTCGTAAAGCGTCGCGGTCGGAATGCCGAGATTGTTGTAGGGGTAGGGGTATTCGTAGTTGTAGGGCATGCCGGGTTCGAGACTTACCGGCTGAATCACGGGAGCCGGAGCCAGGCTGACGAGCTCCAACATCGGTCCAATGCCCGGCTCGGAAATATACGGTTGTTCAAAGGTGCTTGCCCCAGCCTGTCGGGCCAACACCGCCGGGAAAGAGCGGTCCTGGTACCAGTCCATGAGCGAGGCCGAGGCCAAGCCCGCGGTCATGCTGTCACCGAGGGCCACGTAATTCGTGAGGTCGACCTGCGCCGCGACAGGCGGCGCGAGGAGGGCGACCAGACAGGTTGCGAGAATTGTCTTTTTCATTGGCGTCCTCCTTTTCAAAACTTGAAGCCCATGCTCATGTGGAGCAGCGGCGAGTTGCCCTCATACGTGCCGTTGAAGCCATCGTGCTGATTGCCACCGGTCGACCGAGACTCGAGTTTGACGTACTCGTATGCAATATCGAACCGGAAGCTGTCGGAGTGGTAACCGAACCCTCCCATGTAGGATTTGCGACTCCCATCACCGAGCATAGGGGACATGGCTTCGACCGGTTGCGGCGTTTCGTCCTCGAGGTAACCGAGTCGAAGATCCCAGTGTTGGCTGGCCCGTAGCTCGATACCGACGCGCCACTGGTATGCGTCCTCCCAATTTTCTTCCTGGACCGTGTCGAACTCCGGGTTCTCCGGGAAGGTGATCGGCAGGCTTTCATACACGGACCAGCCCATGACGCCGTACTGGCCCGAGATCATGAACCTCTCGTTTTGCCAGGCCAGGCCTACATTCCAGAAGTCGGGGAAGGCGATCGACGCCTCGATAGGGACTTCGTCCTCGAACGGAAAGACGGTGCCGAGGAGCCCGTCAAAATCCGGGTATCCGGTCGGCATCTGGGTGAACGTCGCCAGGCCGTCACCGACGATCTTGAACTCCGAGCGGTAGGAGGCGCCGAAACTGAAACCACCACCGATCTTCCACAGAATGCCGGCGTTCCACGCCCAGTCCGAGTTGATCCCGTCGCCCTTGAGGTGTGCTTGGGCCACTTCCGTGAGTCGCTGGTTGTAGGGGTTGATGAGACCCACGTTTTGGTACAACTCGATGGTCGCCATCATATAGTCGACGCCGACTCCAAACGCGAAGTTCTCGCTCAGTTGGTAGGCGAGGCTGACGCCCGCGTCGAAGACCATCAGATCGGTCTTCTTCGCGATGAAATTCCCGAGGAAATCGTCCTCCCATTCGGTACCCAGTCCGAACGGGGTAATGAGGGCAACGCTGATTTCGAGACGATCATTGATCGGGATGCCGAGAAAGACGTGTGGTGGAAAGAAGGTCTGCTCCACCTGCTCCGCGACGTAACCCTCGCCGGGATACGGCGAGGACCCGTAAAACGTCTGCTCGGGCCAGATCAACGCGCCGCCGAAGAGTAGTTGAACCCCCTCATCCGTCTGGAAGGCCATACCGGCCGGATTCCAGAACAGAGTCGAAGGATCGTCGCCCACCGCGACCATGGTACCGGCCATACCGGCCTGCCGGCCGCCGACCTCGAAGAGGGCGAATCCGGAGCCCCAGCTGAGAGCCGGCGCCACCAGAACCATCGCCGCCACCAGAAGAACGCGTCTGCGATTCTTGGGGATCACATCGAACCTCCTTCCGCTGCTGCAGCTATCGATGCTTCAAAAGCCGTTCCATGCTACGGCGGCGAATTCAGGCCGTCAACAGAATCGGCGGATGCCTGAGTAAGAGGTTGGAAACGCCGCCTCATCGCGCATAAGGGATCGTGAGAAAAATTCTCGGTAGGCGATCCGCTCGTCAAACCGCCTGACCATGGATATAGGATTTTCGAATATTGAGATTCGTCCCGCTCGGCCACTTCAAGACCTTCTCAGTTGGAACTCCAACTCGCGCGCAGGATCCCCGGGGTGCGGTCAACGCCAGTCGGGCTCCGGTTCGGGCTTGTTGTCGATGATCTCCTCGATGCGGTCGAGGATCTCTGGATCGAGGCTCTGGAAAACGTCCAACGCCTTCATGTTTTCGCGCACCTGCTCGACGCGCGAGGCGCCGGTGATGACCGTGCTCACGTTGGGATTGGCGAGACACCAGGCAATCGCGAGCTGAGCCATGGTGCAGTCGAGCTCTTTGGCGATCACGGTGAGTTCCTTCACCTTGGCGATCTTGGCTTCGGCTTCTGGTCCCTCGAGTCTCGAGCGCAGCCACTCGTAACCTTCGAGCGTGCTGCGGCTGCCCTCGGGGATGCCGTCGCTGTACTTGCCGGTGAGGAGACCACTCGCGAGCGGCGACCAGATCGTGGTGCCGAGGCCGATGCGATCGTAGAGCGGTGCATACTCGCGCTCGAACCGATCGCGGTGGAAGAGGTTGTATTGCGGCTGCTCCATCAGCGGCGGGACCAAGCGCTCACGCCGGGCGACGTGGTAGGCCTCGAGAATGCGATCGGCCGGCCACTCGCTGGTGCCCCAGTAGAGGGCTTTTCCCTGGTCGATGAGGTGATTCATTGCGCGAACCGTCTCCTCCACCGGGGTGTGGAGATCGGCACGGTGGCAAAAGACGAGATCGACGTAGTCGAGCTGAAGTCGCGCCAGGGCCGCATCGGTACCCTCGAAAATATGCTTTTTCGAGAGTCCGCGGTCGTTTGGCCCTTCACCGCCCCAGAAGATTTTCGTCGAAATGACGTAGTCAGACCGTTTCCACCCCGATTTTGCGAGCACCGCACCCATGATCTGCTCGGCCACTCCGTTGGCGTAGACCTCGGCGTTGTCGAAAAAGTTGACCCCGGCATCCCACGCCGCGTGCATGCACTCTGCAGCCTTGGATTCGTCCATTTGCGGGCCGAATGTGACCCAGGCGCCGAAGCTGAGAGCCGAGACCTTGAGACCCGAAGCACCGAGAAAGCGATATTCCATGTTTGCTCCTTTCGCGATCTCAGATGATAACGAATCCGATCCCGATCCCGATCCCGAAATAACGGATGAGAGTTCAGCGTGAAGCGTCAACCACCCTCCCATCCTTCAACGCAGAGGCGCAAAGCCCGCCAACCCACCCACCCATGGCCCAACGGCTTCCCCCACCCGCCCGACCACGGCAGGACGGCTCACCGCGCCTACTGGCGGTTCGAACGTTGGGTTGTTGGCCCGCCGGGCCGTTCTGCCGTCGAGCCGTCAAGCCCAAAGCCCCAGGCCTCAAGCCCGCATCGCCGGAGCGAGGTAGGTATTCGCGCCGATCCGTCCGATCAACAGCGCCGCTGCGGCGGCTATCGCGCCGATTGCATCGTAGATCGTGATGGCCACAGCCATGATCAGCACGGCGACGACGACCTCGACGATGGTTGCCCACGTAATGCGATTGGTGGTGTTTCGGACCACCATGACCGCGCGTTGAAAACTGAGCAGCGCAGTCAGGCCCGGCATGATCGCGAGGATCCGGGTCGGGGGGAGCGCAAAGGTGGCGAGCTCGTTGGCAAGACCCGAAATCCCCTCGAACCAGAATGAGGCCAGAGGTGTCCAGGCGATGACCGAAAGCCCTCCAGCCACGCCAAAACTCAGGAACAACCCGAAGCGACGGAGCGCGACGTATCCCTCCTGCTCGTCTCCGACCAGGGCGATCACGACCTCCTGGTAGGCGAGCCCGAGGCTTCGGAAGATGAACACCAGCGAACCGATCACCGGCAGGACGGCCAGTGATTCGAGGGACATCCGAGAATTGCCGACGAAGAAGGTCACGACCGGATGGATGCCGAGGCTCAGCAGGGTGGTGAGAGCGAGAGGGTAGTAGAACCGTGTCAGAGAGGCCCAGCTCGCTGCGGCACCGGTGGCATCTCCGGTGGTGCCCAGCAGGGTTCGTAGAGCGCCGGCCACCATCAAGCGGCTGGTCATCGCTTCCGCAATCACCCCCGTTGAAAGAGCTGCCGCGCCGACCGAGGCGCCCTCGACGAGGTCGAGGCGGGCAAGCGTGAAGGCGGTGCCGAACATGGCGCCAAGGCGAATCACCGTTCCGTAGGCAACCCGCCGCGTGAGACCGGACCTGATGAGCACTCCCTGGTAGAGCCGGCGACTTCCGATCGCGGCGGGCCAGGGGAGGAGGATCAGAAGAGCGACGTGGGTCCGTGAGGCTACCTCTGCTGGAAGCCCGATGAGCCCGTCCGCAATGGCGTTGAAAACCGGAGGGAGAAGGATCACACCCATCGCAACGGTCACCGCAGCATTGAGCACGAGGGTGAACGTGCGTAGCCGGATGTAGGACCGGCGGTTCCGAGCCAGGGCAGTGGCCGCGGACATCAGCATGATCACCGGCGCCTCGGCCACCAAGGCGAGTGAGAACGCGACCCCGTAGGCCGCGAGGTTGTAGGTGGGCTCGGCCAGACGAGCGATGACGGCGGCGAGAAAAGGTCCTTCGACCGCCATCATCAGCCAGGTGGCTGCAAGCGGCAGCCAGAAGCGGAAGATGCGGTCCTGGGTCAAGGATCCTTCGCTCATCGGACGCGGAGGATAACAGCAGAACGACGAATCTGGAACGACTCGTATTCTGCGGATGCTCGATACTGGATGCTCGATCTGCCCACCCAACCCGAAGGGGGATGTCCAGCATCGAGCATCCAGTTTCCAGTATCGGGCGGGTGGGAGGGGGCGCGAAAAAGGGGGCCTTGCGGCCCCCTTGGTAAAACCAATATCCGAAGGAATGCTCTCAGCGTCTCCAGCGGAGGTAGATGCCGTATCGGTCGGCATCGTAGTCGGCAATCGGGAACATATCCTCGCTGTAATCCCAGTTCTCGTACTCGCCGGCGATTCCGATGCTCTTGGTGATATCGACGGCGACCCTCGCCATCGCCCGATCCATCTCGAACGGGAAGCTCCCGGAGTTCTCGAACGTCGAATAGGCTGCGTCGATCGTGAGCAGCCAGATCTTCCACGTCAATCCACCGTCAAAAAGATCGCCCTCCTCGACGTATGTCGAGGGCACGATCTCGAAGCTCTGCGGAAGGCGGATCGGCATTTCGGTATCGGTCGAGTAACTGTCATACGCGAGGCGCAGCGCGAGGTTGTCGGTCGGGTTGATGTTGAGGTCGACGGCGTATCGTTCCGTCTCGGCCTCGTATCCGATGTCAGATGCGTCGTTGTCGGAGCTTATCGCTTCGGCCGTCAGCAACACCCGAAAGACGCGACTGATCGACCAGTCGAACCGTCCGCGAATGCGCAGGCGGTCGTTGAAATCGGTGCGGACGATGACGTCGTCAGCGTCCTGTCCGACCACATCCAGCAGAATTTTGAAATCTCCGAAGGAGGCCATGCCACCGACGTCGAACGACGTGATGCTGCGCTCGTACTCGCCTTCCTGCCCTACCGGCAGCACGATCTGCGACACATCAGCCGAGAGGTCGAGGTCCTGATCGTTGATCGCGGCCTCGGCCCACAGCGAGAAGGCGCCAAGGTTGCGGAAGTCGAACCTCAGATTGGCAATGCTGTCTTCCCGCTCGTAGCCAGATTCCGCTTCGACCAGGGTTTCGATGTCCTCGGGATCGAGTCCGCCGAAGTTCAGGGTGTCCGAGAACAGGCTCGTGATCATCGACCAGCCCTCGAGCTGGCGGTCACGGATCTCGTAGCCGACCTGCATCCCCACGTTTTGGCTGATGTCCCAATCGAATCGCGCTTCGCCGCGCCAGAAGGGGTTGTCAGTCCGGCTCCGCACCGACTGGTCGAGTCCCTGGAAGAATCGGGACAGCTGGAATGAGACCAGGCTTCCAGTGAGCGATTCGTCCATAGTGGTGTCGCCCTCGGCGTCGGCGCGGACGTAGGAGGCGACGAAGCGGCTGGTTTCGGTCACCCTCCCGG
The DNA here is from genome assembly GCA_022340665.1 of Acidobacteriota bacterium. NCBI lineage: Bacteria > Pseudomonadati > Acidobacteriota > Acidobacteriota bacterium. The sequence goes on from JAJDNM010000012.1 coordinate 71,724, forward strand.
TGATGTGGAAGGTGGTGACGGGTGTGTCGGCTGTTGTCCTGTTGGTGCGGTCGAAGGCGTCGAGCGCGATCTCTTGTCCGAGGATGGTTCCAGGATTGTTGCCGGCACTTTCGCCGGGGGCGAGGGTCTGACGATCCGTCCCCTCGAAGTCACGCCATCCCTGGATGAGGGTTCCCTGGAACCAGTTGGTCGCGAAATCCAGTCCGACGTAGTACTCGGTTTCCGTCTCATCGAGGTTGGATGCAACCTGGAAATCGTCGCCGCCGACACTGTACGTGGTCCGGCCCGGTCCGTCATATTGGTTCCTACGGTAGCCAACGATCGGAGTGAGTGGCCGTCCCGGGAGGATCTCGATCCGCAGATCGAGGAGGTTCCTCTTGCGGTCCCAGGTGTGTTGACCGGGAACCACACCGTCGCCGAAAAACGGATTGGCGAAGGCGGGCAACGCGCTGTATGCGCGCAGCTCCTGGTAGAAGAGGTGAAGGCGATAGACGTCACCGAGTCCCATGTCGAGCCGGAAACGGCCGGCTGGGCTGCCACCGAAACCGGAAGCGTCGATCCGGAGTCGGTCGGCGATGCCCGCTTCTCCCGAAGCATCGACGAAGTTGAGGGTGAAGTTGCGCAGCACGAACCCGTCGTCCTCGTCGATCTGGGTTCGGTACATGTCCTCGTTGCCGCTGACATCGATCGACTGATACCCGAACTCGATGTCGAAGCCGGTCGATTGTGCGGCCGCCGACGGCACCCAGGAGGCGACGAGGATCAGAGCGCAGGCGGTGATCGACAGGCGATATATATTCATCGATTCACCTCCTACCTGGTCAGCAACGGCGACGTGTTGGACCCGTGGATCTTCACGTGGCACGTTGTGCAGTTCTGGTATCGCGGGCTTCGCAGGTCGTGGATTGACGGGGGCTGCGAGCCGAGCGTGCCGCCCTCGATCGGGCTGTGACATTCCAGACACAGATGGGCGACACGGGCCCTGGTCAGGGACATCGGATTGACCGAGCCGTGCGGCTCGTGGCAGCTCAGACAGTCGCCGGTCATACCGGTCACGTGCGGATAAACGAAGGGACCGCGCTTCTCGGCGTGGCAGGAGAGGCACGCGATCTCACCCGAGCGATCCACCTTGAGGCTGTGCCTGCCCCGGCCGCCGTGCGGGTTGTGGCAGGAAACGCACTGCAAGCCGCCGCGATCGAGTTTGTGTCCGAAAGCCTTTTCGAACGAACCGGCAGGTGAGGGGTGGCAGCTCGCACAGAGCTCGTTGGCCGCATCCTCGAGCATCTTCGGCTGTGACGTGCCGCTCGCGTGCACGTTGTGGCAGGAGATGCAGGTGACGGCGGCCCCGGAATGCACCGAGTTCTTGGAGAACATGGTCCGTGTGTTGCCGTGGCAGGACAGACAGAGCATCTCGCCATCCGCACCTTCGGGCTTGCCGATCAGCGACGCATCGCCGCCCTCCTCCATGTGACGTTCGCCGTGACCGTGGCAGGTGACGCAGGACGGCCCACCTCGTTCCTTGATCGCGTGCACCGTCGTCTGGAAATCGGCTGCGATCTCTTCGTGGCAGACGGCGCAGTCCTCCGAGGGATCGCTCCCCTGGGCCTCCGCCGTCGCTCCGGTACCGAGGCCGAACGCAGCCGCTATCGCAGCCCCGGCCACCATGTACGTGAGTTTTTTCATACCCGTTCTTCCTTTCCAGCTGGCACGCGACCCACCGCTCCTGCGGCGGGTCGCGCGGACACGGGTTTCCTAGTGAGCATGGGCGCTGTCGACCGAGAACTCGCGATCTTCTCCGTGGCACGAGCCACAGGACTCACCGAAAGGCGCCGTTTGGGTGTAGGCGTGGGCCGCGGCGTCGACGCTGTCGTGGCACGCCAGGCAGGCGGCGGCCGCCGGCTGAGTGGGCGAGTAGAAGCTGCGTTCGGTGGTCACCTCCATCGTTCCCGCGGGCAGAGGCACGTTGTAGGTGCCGTCGAGGTGGCACATCGTGCACGTCCGTCGGTCAGCGGGGAACTCGACGTGGTTGTAGTTGTTCACAGAGCCGCGGTAGCCATAGACCGTGAAATCTGCGCTCAGCTCTGCGCCGGTGTGGAGACGATGGATCAGCCAACGGAAGTCGATCGACTCAGGCGGCAGCTCTTCCTCAGGGCGGACCTCCTCGTCGCTGTTGTTAGGTCGGTGACAAAAGACGCACTCCTGGATGCTGAAGCGTTGGCCGCCGTGCAGCGACAACGCGCCGTGGCAAACATTGCAGTTGTCGATCGCCACCACTTCGCGCCGCGGCATCGCCTCGTTGTCGGTCACCGCGGCGTAGAAGATCGGGTTGATCGCGCCCTCTGTCACTTCGAGACCCTCGAACGAGAGGTCGTCGATCACCGAGGTTCGGCGGACATCGGCGGAGAAGCCCCAGGTGCCGGTCGCGTCCTCGGGGATCGGGTCCTCGAAGGCCATCATGTACTCGTCACCGACCAGGGTCGCGTCGCGCCCGTCGACCGAGATGTCGATCGAGTGGTCGATGGTGTCACCGATGGGACCGGCCATCCTCAGGGTCAGGGTGCGGAGGCCGGAGATCGGGTCGACCAGCGTCCCGTCGTCGTTGGTCAGGCGGAAGTACACGGTCGGCGCGCTGCCAGGAGCGACATCGGTCACGTCGGTGATCTCCATGTTGAGGCCGGCGAGCTGCATCGATTGGGCCGGAATCGTGTGCGCGCCCATGACCGAGATGTCGAACTCGGTTCCACTGTCGGGCACGTGACAGGCGGCACACAGGCTGTCGTCGGTCTGGGCCACGGGGTGATTCTCGCCAGTCTCCCACACGATATCGTCGTGGCACGAGCCGCAGGCGTCGCGGTTGGGCCGGGCATACCAGATGTAGCTCTCGGGCGTGTCCGGAGCGTGGCAGGTGTCGCAGTTGCGAATGTCCTGCGTCCACTCCACCTCTGAGTAATCGTTCACCGACTGGTTGTGGCCGATGATCTGGTAGGGGATACCGGCCTGAACGCTCGGCAGGTCGGCTCCCGTGTGGATCTTGTGGATCATCTGCTTGAAGTCGACCGAGTTGCCGGTGTCCGGATCCCAGGTCTGCTTGTTGTGGCACAACATGCAGAGCTTGACTTCCCGGCGGGTCCCGCCGTGGAACGCCAATTGCTCGTGGCAGCCGTTGCAGGTGGCGTCGAGCATGCCTTGCCACTGGTCGACGACGTCGCCCCCGTCAGGCACGAAGTCGAACTCGACGTTGTCGTACTGTCGGGTCTCGAGCGGTGTGTCCCTCAGATCGCGGGTTGCGTAGATGCCGAGCGTGTGGGTCACCGACATGTCGTAGCCCTCGGGCAGCTCGGTGGCGAAGATATATCGGAGGCGGCCCATCTCGAGGTCTTCGGTAGTGCCGCCTCGGTCGGTCGAGGCCTGATCGGCGGTGTCACCTGTGATCGGGCTGGTCTGGGCCCGCGTGGTGTAGGCGACGTAATCGCGCCGAACGGCGTCGTACCAGGCGAGAATGAAGCTGAAGCTGATCGGCCCCGGCGTCTGGACACCGGCACGATCGAGCGGCGCTCCCATGTCGTCAGCGAAGCTGATCTCGACCACCGGGTGGCGATCCGCCGGGATTTGGATGTCCTCCACCGTGACGTGAATTCCCGGCCGGATGTATTGGAGCTGTTTCTCGGTGAGGTAGAACTCTTTCTGATTCTTGGTGTATTGGACCCTCGGATGACTGGGTGCCAGGCGACCCGACGATCTCCTGGCCGACGCGGGCGCTCTGATCGACTCGTGCGCCTTCACCATCCCCGGGCTCTGGCCCATCGGTACTGTCGTGACTCCCGCCGTCGCCAGAATCACCAGGGTCTTTGTGATCGTAAACATCATTCTGCCTCCTTGCTGTACTCCGCACGATTCACACAATCGCGCCGGCTCGCCGACATCTGACTGCGTAGAAACACATGAGAAGAGTGGTTTTTTCTGCGCCGTGTGGGGGTCGTTTCGATCTGTCGTGCACACGATTCGGGGCACTCGTCAACAGTGGAGTGCGACAATCGTGCGTTTTGAGATTGACTGATTGTGGAATCGAGTTTATGCAGATCGGGAAACGGGAGTCTCAACCATTGCATGACTGTGACAGAGTGAAGCTTTTTCAATTGATTGTCAATACAAATGATCGAATAGACAATTAGTTATATTAGTTCAAGATCAGAACATGATTCATGCTTTGTTTACAAGTGTTTGAAACTCTTGCGGATGCTCGAACTCGAATTCGCATTGTCAGTATCAAATTGAGATTGAGCATCTTTTGGAGTCCAAGGTGATTGAACCTTGCACCCGAGGAGGGGGGCGGTGAAACTGCCTCCTATGGTGAGCCGTTCAAAAACACTTGTTGTAGGCGTCGTAACCACGATCCTTCTGATCGTCGCTCTTGCAATCGTAATGCGGGATCGGCTGCGGTGCGCGGGATTTCCCGGTCCATCCGTATCGGCGAATGAGGTGCCCGCCGAAGCCGCCGCGGAGGGAACACTCCGCATCGCCTCGTGGAACGTGCGCAACTTTCCCCTCGACGAGCGTCCTCAGGAGGCTGATCTCGGGTATTCCCGCCGCACGAACATCTGTGATTTCGAAGCTGTGCTCGGTGGCCTGAAGGCGGATCTCTTCGGCCTCCAGGAGGTCAACGACATCCGTCGTTTCGGCCCGATCCTCGAGCGCGCCTGCGCTGGGAGGCCGATGCAGGTCAGATACTCCGCCCGCGGGGGGAGATTCGGTCAGCACCTCGCAATCGCGTGGGACGATTCGGCCCTCGAGCTGGTTGGAACCCCGGTTGACATCGTTGGGCTCGCGCTCGATCCCGGAATGAGGCCGGCGTTCGCCGGATATCTGCGGAGCCGCCGCGCCGGTGGCGTTGATTTCACTGTCGTGGTCGTTCATCTGGAGTCCGGGCCCGGGAACTTCGGCCAGCGGAGGAGCCAGAATCGGGCATTGGCCGCCTGGATCGAGGGCCGGATCGAGGAGATTGGCGATCCGGACTTCGTCGTCCTCGGTGACTTCAACACGATCGGCTCACCCCGCGGCGGTGTCGAGGGAGAACTCCAGTCGGTCGACGCAGTACTCGGCCGAGTCGGACTCGAACGACTGGAGAATTCGCTCGGCTGCACCTCGTATTGGGAAGGTCCGGGAGACCGCGACGGTGTCCAGACGCCTTCCCTGATAGATCACGTGTTTGTCCGTGGCTTCGGGCCGGAGATGATTGCCGCGCCCCTCGAGGTGTGGCTCCATTGCTCGAGATGGCAGTGCGGTGAGTTCATTTCCCGGCCCGGAGGAGAAGACGGCACTTTCTGGGACGTGTCCGATCATTGCCCGCTGACCTTCGAGATTCGCGATGCAAATCTCGAAGGTCAGAATTCTGAATTTTGAATTCTGAATTCTGAATGTCGATCAGGCGACGCGTCTTTCTCATTGGGGGTGTGGGCGGGGATTCCGAATTCCGAAATCTCCGTGCGCCTGTATGATGTGCGCGGATTCTGAGATGAACACCCTTTTGAACCGATCCTGGAACGGCGCCCTTCGAGAATTCCACGTCGCGCGTGCAGTGCGCGATGCATATGGACTTGACGACACACTTTTCTCTTCCACCGGCAACGTGGTGTTCGCCGATTTCCGCGCTGCGAGGGAGTTCGCCCATCGCATCAACCAACGGCGGCCGCCGGAGCACGCGGTCGGCGCGAGCGACATTTACGCTCTGGGCCTGATCGACGAGGCCCTCCACCTCCTGATCGCCCGCCATCGCCGAGAGAGATCTCCTGAACTCTGGACCGAGGCAGTCGAACTGTTGACCGGGAGTATTGGGGCCGGCCCGTTGGAGCAGCTGTTGTGGGCATTCGTCGAGGAGTTCCCCCCGACGGCCGTGTACGGCGGAGATATTTCGGCAAGAGAATTCCTCGAGGGCGAGACGGCCGGTGAGTCTCACCGGGAGGCGGTCCTCGAAGAGCTGGTTCTGTTGTCGCTCGCAAACCGGAACCCGGCCTTTGCGCCCTACCGCGAGTTTTTTGACGACAGCAGTCTCCGAGAGTCCACCGCGTATGGCGAGGCCGTCCGGCGTCTCGATTCTTTTCTCTCGGCAGCGGAATCCTCTGGCCCGAGAGGCGAGAGTCTGCTGGACCTCCTGTTGGCGCCGGTTCGGGCCGCCCCGGACTCCCTGCAGGGGCAGCTCGAGTTCATCCGCACTTCCTGGGCGGAGCTGTTGGGTCCCGACCTCGCCCGCATTCTCGGTGGCCTCGACTTCCTGGCCGAGGAGCATCGGGCGTGGTTTCCGGCCGGACCCGGGGTGGTCGAACCGCCGGACTACGGCATTCTCGCGGAGACCGGCGAGAGATATTCGGCAGACCGCGACTGGATGCCTCGGCTGGTATTGCTGGCGAAGAACGCCCATGTCTGGCTGGCGCAGCTGAGCCGCTCCAGCGGGGCCACGATCACCACCTTGGACGGTATCCCCGACTCCGAGCTCGAGCGTCTGGCGAACTGGGGATTTACAGGTTTGTGGCTGATCGGGGTGTGGGAGCGAAGCCGGGCGTCCGAGAGAATCAAGCGCCGCATGGGTGATGAAGACGCGGTCGCATCCGCGTACTCACTCGAGGACTACCGGATCGCAGATGCGCTCGGCGGTGAAGCCGCCTTCGAAAACCTGAGCGAGCGGGCGTGGCGGTACGGCATCCGCCTCTCGACCGACATGGTCCCCAACCACATGGGCATCGATTCTCGGTGGGTCATCAATCACCCGGACTGGTTCCTGTCGCTCGACCACTCACCCTATCCGACGTACAGCTTCAACGGGCCGGATCTGTCGGACGATCCCAGGGTTGGGATATTCATCGAGGACCACTACTGGGACCGCTCCGATGCGGCGGTGGTCTTCAAGCGGGTGGACCGCGAGACAGGCGATGAACGATTCGTCTATCACGGCAATGACGGCACCTCGATGCCGTGGAACGACACCGCTCAGCTCGACTACCTCAAGCCCGAGGTTCGCGAGGCGGTGATCCAGACCATCCTGGCGGTGGCCCGGCGATCACCAGTCATACGCTTCGATGCAGCCATGACGCTGGCGCGACAGCACTACCATCGCCTGTGGTTCCCGGAGCCCGGAGCCGCGGGCGCGGTGCCCTCGCGGGCCCAGTTTTCCCTTACTCGCGCGGAGTTCGACCAAGCGATGCCTCGCGAATTCTGGCGAGAGGTCGTCGATCGGGTGGCCGAGGAGGCGCCCGACACCCTTTTACTGGCCGAGGCTTTCTGGCTCCTCGAGGGATATTTCGTGCGCACCCTCGGCATGCACCGGGTATACAACTCGGCATTCATGAACATGTTGCGCGACGAGCGCAACGCCGAATACCGGCAGCTGATCAAATCCACTCTCGAGTTCGACCCTCGGATCCTCAAGCGATACGTCAACTTCATGTCGAATCCCGACGAGAAGACGGCGATTGACCAGTTCGGCACCGAGGACAAGTACTTCGGCGTGGCAACCCTGATGGCCACGATGCCGGGACTGCCGATGTTCGGCCACGGCCAGATCGAAGGCCTGGCCGAAAAGTACGGGATGGAATTTCAGCGACCGCGTTGGGACGAGTCGACGAATGACGGGCTTGTCTGGCGGCACGAGCTCCAGCTCTTCCCGCTTCTGCGGCGGCGTCATTTTTTTGCGGAGGTTGATCGCTTCCTGCTGTACGACTTCCTGACCGAAGACGGGACGGTCGACGAAAACGTCTTTGCCTACTCGAACGACATCGGTGGAGAGCGAAGCCTGGTCGTGTACAACAACCGTTTCGGTGAGACGCGAGGACGGCTGCTCGAATCCACTGCCGTTGTCGAGAGCACGGATTCCGAGCAGAAGAACCTGGTGCGGAGATCTCTGGCGGACGGTCTGCGGCTGCCCGAAGGCGACGGCAGTTGGGTGATATTCAAAGATGCCATCTCGGGTCTCGAACACGTGAAGTCGTGCTGCGAACTCCGACGGGCCGGTTTCCGGTTCGAGCTCGACGCGTATCGCCTTCACTGCCTTGTCGATTTTCGTGAGGTGGCTGAGGATGATGACCACCCTTGGGGCGAACTCGCTGGTCATCTGCAGAACCGCGGCGTGCGAAGCGTCGATGACGCCCTAGGACAGTGGCGGGCGGCAGCCATCCTCGAGCCATTTCGACGCATGCTCTCCCCGGAGACGCTCGAGCGATTGGCCTCGAGCGAACACTCGAAGAGTGCGGAGTCCGAGTTCTTCGATGTCGCACGCACCGAGGTCGGCGAGCTGCTCGAGGCTGTCCAGAAAGAGGCCGGCAAGGATGACGCGAAAGGTGGAGCGCTGACCGAAAGCCGCATCCTCACCGAGCTTGAGACCGTGTTCGATCTTGCACGGTTTGCTCGGGACGACGAGGATCACGGACGGGACAACGGCTGGATTGGCGAGCTCGGGGATGCTCTCGAAGATCCGGCGAGTTGGGCGATGGTCGTGACCTGGGTCATCGCCCGCCACCTGGGAGAAATCGCGGGCGTCGGAAAGAGGTCGGAAGCGACCCGTCAGCTCTACGCCGATTGGCACCTGCGTTCGACATTGGTCGACGTCGTGGTGGCCCTCGGTCGCTCCGAGGGCGATGCCAGGCGCGTGGCGGAAATAGTTGATCTTATGATCCAATCTGTCGAACGGAGACCGCGGGGGTCGGGGCTGGAGGGTCTGGGTTCGGTCCTGGCCACGCTTGTGGACGGTGAATCCGGCCGCCGCCAGCTGCGCGTCAATCGCCACGACGATGTCCTGTGGTTCCATCGCGAGTCGTTCGAAGAGCTGCTCCTGTGGGTGCTTTTGGGATGGGTTTCCGATGCTGTCGTGGAGGACAGTGCGACGGCCCCGGCGACGGTCACAGCTGCTGCGGCCGTTCTCGAAACCCTCGCTGAGGCTGCGGAAGCCTCCGCTTATCAGTTGGCCGACTTCCTCGAAATCTTGGCGGCTGCCGACGACATCGCGAAGTCGAACGGGTGATGGATCTTCGCCCGCTGTGCCGTCCCTTACCGCTCATCCTGATCGCGCTCTTCCTCGGGGTGGCGATCGTCGACCTTGTTCACTCAGTCCGTGAGGAGCCTCTTCCGCCCCCGCAGCTCGGAGAGCCGGGTGATGCGCGATTCACAGCAGAGGAACCGGTCATCGATTTCCGACCGGACCGCTCGGACCCTTCGGTCGAGCTGCTGCCGGCGCCGGTGCTCGAGGAAGGCGCCTGGATGCGCCCGGAAAAGCGTGGTGTGTGGGCCAAGGGAGAATCGGCCGAGATCGAGCTCGACCTCCATTCTGGTGGGTATCGAGCCCTGGTATTGGAGTGCCTGCCGGCGGGCGGTAGACGGCCCGTCCGCTCGCTGCATTTGACTGTCAATGGGACCGACTGCGGAACCCTTGACACAGTCACCGGCTGGCAATGGCTCCGATTCGAGCTTCCGGTCGGGGCCGTGCCGCCGGGATCCAACCGGTTTGCACTGACATTTCCGGATCGAGCGGGGGTGCCGCGGAAACGTCGGGCGCTTTTGGTTCGCAAGCTCGGACTCTTCCTCGAACACGAAGCCGGCACATCGGCTTTCGACAACATCCGCCAGGTCCTGGTCGATCTGGAAACAGGGCGAGCGACGATCAGGCGATCGGGGATCCTCGAGATTCCAGTCAGCCTGGAGGAGCGGACCGATGCACTTCAAATGCGCTTCCGGTTTCCATCCGGCGCCGGCCGTGCAGAGGTGTCGGTTTCACGCAACGCCGAAGACGGTGCCGGAACCGTCGATGCGCCACGGAGAACGATGGATGCTGCGCAAGGGGCGTCAGGTCGCATCCGGATACCGCTCCACGGCCGCCGGGGCCTGTACGTCGTGAGAGTTCGGGCCCAACTTGAGGGGGCGGACGCTTCTCTGGTGATCTCGTCGTTGCAGCTGGTCGAGGAAGGTGATCCTACCCGTCGTCCGGTGGGCGCGAGTTCTCACCTGAACTGAGAGTTGGGTCGATTTCATCAGCAGGGGTGATGTCCCGCGGCTCTGGGTCGGGCTCACCTCGCTTCTTGAAGGTGGCGGCGATGAAGGTGAGGATGGCCAGCGTCAGTTCGTCGATCAGAGGTATAGGGTCCGCAACCACGAGATCGACCAGAAACAGACCTCCGAGAATCAAGAAGAGGTAGGGATATCGCATCCGCGGCAGATAGCGGTTGATCAACGTCGTGATTGGAGAGATGCGTGGTGACATCAGTTTCTTCTCCAGTCTTACGTGCTGTCCTCTTCGTCAGCCGCGTCGATGTTCCCTTTTGGCTGGTAGGAAGAGAAAATGCTGGGCTTGCCGTACAACCCGGATGCCTTGACGACCAGGACCTGGTTCAGCGGGACTCCCTCGATCCATTTCAGGAGCCTGTCATGCAGACGTCGCAGATCGTCGGGTTCCAGTTCGATGGATTGCGAAGCGAGGAAATCTCCGAGCAGATCCTTGGTCTCGTCGGTGAGCTCTGAGATGCCTTTGAAAGTCTGCAGGAGCGGTTTGTTTTCAGTGTCCTCGAGCACCAACCGTGCGCTCGGATCGATTTTCAGGTCCTGGGACGAGCCGATACCGTCGACGTATCTGCCGGCGATGGCCGGCATCGGTTCATCGGCGGCCATCGACTCCAGGAGGTCGTCCGTTACACGACACATCAAGGCGAGCGAGCTGTGGATCGAGTGGATGGCTTCTCTACAGTCTCCCGGCGCCTTGGCGGGTTCCTGGGCGGCGAACCACCCCGTGAGCTGTCCGAGGAATTGGTCGAATTTTGCCAGGCGGTCGGCTGAAATTTCGGCTGCTGGAGCAAGCTTTGGCGGCAGATCCACCTGAATCTCGGGATCGGGATCTTCACCGATCTTTTCCGCCAGAATCTCGGCCAACGCCCCAGCTCGAGCTCTGATCGCCGTGGCCATGGTCTCGCCACCATCCCCGACCTTCCAGTCACGACGTTCGCCGATGAAGGTGGAAATGCGCTCGATATTCCGCGCCGCCTTCTCGAGTTCGTCGATCGTGATACCCGCCATGTTGCACCCGCTTCTTGTGGATTCTGCATTCTATCGGTTCCTCTGTCAAAATATGCGATCATGCCGGAGGATTGGCTTTAATGGAGCTTCGGATCGCCACCCCGGACGACTGGCACCTCCATCTTCGTGATGGAGAGCCGATGAAGGACATCGTCGCTCACAGCGCGCGGACCTTCGGCCGTGCTGTCGTGATGCCCAATCTGCGACCGCCGATCACCACCGTCGCCGATGCTCGCGCCTACCGACGACGCATCTGCAATGCAATTCCGGAGGGACTACCGTTCGAACCGCTGATGACCCTCTACCTGACTGACAAGACGCCGCCTTCCGAGATCATCGAGGCCGCGGCGGATGCAATCATGGCGGGTGTCAAGCTCTATCCCGCGGGTGCCACGACGAACTCGGACGCCGGAGTGACCGACCTCGAGCGGGTGCTGCCTGTCCTCGAGGCGATGTCGGACCACGGCCTTCCGTTGCTCGTCCACGGAGAAGTCGCTGATTCTGGGGTCGACATCTTCGATCGGGAGATGGTCTTCATCGAGAACGTCCTCTCGCCTCTCATCGATCGGGTGCCTGGTCTCAGGGTGGTCCTGGAACACATCACCACGGCAGAAGCGGTCGGATGGGTGCTCCAGGCACGTTCCGGCGTGGCAGCCACGATCACCCCGCATCACCTGATGCTCGACCGAAACGCGATCTTCAACAACGGCATCAACCCACATCACTACTGCCTCCCGATTTTGAAGAGGGACACCGATCGGGAGGCATTGCTCTGGGCAGCCACCAGCGGCAGCCCGCGCTTCTTCCTCGGAACCGACAGCGCACCCCACGCTCGAAATGCAAAGGAGTGCGCGCACGGATGCGCGGGCATGTTTTCTGCCCACGCTGCCATCGAGTTCTATGCCGAGGTCTTCGAAGAGGCGGGTGCCCTCGATTTTCTCGAGGGCTTCGCGTCGTTTCACGGTGCGGATTTCTACGGCCTGCCACGGAATGAAGGCTTCGTCACACTGGTTCGGGAGGAGTGGAGCGTGCCAAGCGAATTCGACTTCGGTGATGCCGAGGTGGTGCCCCTTGGTGCCGGTGGCACCGTGCGTTGGCGGCTGGTCGAGAGGAAAAAACCGAGCTAAATTCGAGCATGCGCGAGCCGATTTCATTGGTTCGGCGGCGCGTCGCGATGCTCAAGGAGAGTGAAATGCCGAAAACGAAGAAGTACCGTGGAACGATCGGAATCCTGACTGGTGGTGGCGATGTGCCTGGTCTCAACCCGGCCATCCGAGCCGTCACCGTGCGGGCCCTTCGTGAAGGCTTCAGGGTTCTCGGGATTCGCCGCGGATGGGCCGGATTGATCGAAATCGATCGTGATCGAAAGAACGGGTCCGACTACGTTATAGACCTTACCGAAGAGGTCGTGAACAAGGTCGGCCGGACGGGCGGGACCTTCCTTCACAGCTCGAGAACCCGACCGTCACACGTGCCGCAGACTGCCCTTCCGGATCACCTCAGAAGTCGTTACACGGAGGACGTCAACGATCTCACGGAGGAGGTGCTGGCCAACATCGAGTATCTCGGGATCGACACGATGGTACCGATTGGCGGCGACGACACACTCTCCTACGGTGTCCATCTGCACAGAAAAGGCGTGCCGGTGATCGCGCTTCCCAAGACGATGGACAACGACGTTCCAGGCACTGACTACTGCATCGGATTCTCGACCTGCGTCACCCGTACGATCGCAATGACCCATGCCCTGCGGACATCTGCCGGAAGTCACGAGCGGTTTCTGGTGATCGAGGTTTTCGGAAGGTACGCGGGCTTCACCGCATTGTTGCCAACGATGGCCGGTGCCGCCAACCGCTGCGTCATTCCGGAGCACCCCTTCGACATCGAGCACCTGTGCGAGCTGCTGTCCCGGGACCGCGAAAAGAACCCTTCAAAATACAGCGTTGTGCTGGTTTCGGAGGGTGCGACCTTCACCGGTGAGTCAGAGATGGTGTACGAGGATCAGGAGAAGGACATGTACGGCCACAAGAAGCTGGGCGGCGTCGGCGATCGTGTGGCCAGGGCCCTGCGTGAGTGTTCGCCGAAGTTCAACAACGGCCGTCGGGTCAATGTCATCAACCAGCGGCTCGGGTACCTGGTGCGCTCGGGTGACCCGGACGCTCTCGACTCGGTGGTGCCCATGGCCTTCGGCAACCTCGCGATGGACCTGATTCTGGATGGAGTGTCCGGTCGTCTGGTAAATGTGCGCAACGGTCGCTACGACAACGTGCCAATCGATGTGGTGACGAGCCGGAAGAAAGTCGTGGACGTGGGCAAGTTCTACAACACCGAACGCCTGCGGCCAAAGTACACGCGCTTCGAAGGCGCACCGGTGTTCATCATGACCAGCGACTACTGATGCCAAATTAGGAGTTAGGAGTTAGGAATTAGGAATCCCGCGCACCCGCCGACAGTATTTCGGATTTCGGATTTCCCACCCGCGCCCCCAGAGAATGGGGGGGGTGGTTGGGAATTCCTGATTCCTCGTTCCTAATTCCTCATTCAAACCGGAGGTGAACGTGAGGCTTTTACACACAATGATTCGCGTCGGTGATCTCGACACGTCGATTGCTTTCTACACGGAGGCGCTGGGGATGGAACTCCTCCGCAAGCACGACTATCCGGAGGGGAAGTTCACCCTGGCGTTCGTCGGCTACGGTGACGAGGAGTCGAACACCGTTCTCGAGCTCACCCACAACTGGGACACCACTTCGTATGAGCTTGGGACAGGCTTTGGTCACATCGCCATCGGCACCGATGACATTGTTGGCGCCTGCAACCGGGTACGCGAGTACGGCGGCGAGGTGACTCGCGAACCGGGTCCGATGAAGCACGGCACGACCGTCATTGCGTTCGTTAAGGATCCGGACGGGTATACCATCGAGTTCATTGAGAGGAATTAGGAATGAGGAATTAGGAATGAGGAATTTGGAATGAGGAATTAGGAATGCCGCCTACTTGGCAAATCGCATTTTGGATTTCGAATTTCGAATTTCGGATTTTCCATCCTCACCCCCAGAGAACGGGAGGGGGGCTGGGAATTCCTCATTCCTAACTCCTCATTCCAGATTCGTGTATTTGATCGCTTGTCCTCGGCAATGCGCTTCTGTAGTGTGCGGCCATGATCGAGCTCGGCAGGAATCAGTCGCTGGTTGCGACTTGCGCTCGTGGGCTCGAGACGGTGCTGGCCGACGAGCTACGCGTCCTGGGTGCCGGTGGTGTCGCGCCGGACCGTGGTTCGGTCCTGTTCTCCGGGGATCTGCGGACTGTCTACGACGTCAATCTCAGGTTGAGAACGGCGATGCGGGTGCTGGTGCCTCTGGTGCGCGGCGAAGTCAGGTCGCGGGAGGGTCTCTACGACCTGGCGGCGTCGATCGCCTGGGAGGCGGTAATTGCCGACGGCCAGACCCTGGCGGTCGAAGTCGTCGGGCGGCATCGCGCCTTCCGCAACACCAACTTCGCCGGCCAGGTAGTGAAGGACGCGGCGGTCGACCGGCTGCGGGAACGGCGAGGTCGGCGGCCCGACGTTGATCGCGAAAACCCGGACATCCGCCTCCACCTGCGTTTGGTCGAGAAAGGTGCCAGCACGCTCAGCCTGGATTCCAGCGGCGAGCCGCTGTCCCATCGGGGCTACCGGCCACGGGGTGGGCCGGCTCCCCTTGCGGAGACTCTGGCCGCGGGGATTCTCTTGCTCGCCGGGTACGACGGCTCCGAACCGTTGCTCGACCCGATGTGCGGTACAGGTACATTTGCGGTCGAGGCGGCTTTGATCGCAACCGGGACCCCACCCGGCCTGCACCGCGAGTTCGCCTTCGAAAAATGGGCTGCACACGATTCGAGGGCTTTCGGAGAGGTCCAGCACGAGGCGAGTCACGGTCATCGTGATGCGTCTCAGCCGATTGTTGCGCGGGACCGTGCCGATCGGTCGGTCCGGTCGACGCGGCGCAATCTCAAGGCGGCATGGATGGACCCCTGGGTCGAGGTCGAGCAGCGCGACGCGCTCGATCTGCTGCTGCCGTGGGGTTCGGGCGGGATGATCGTGGCCAACCCACCGTACGGCAAGAGGGTGGGTGAGGTCGACCGGCTGTACGGATTCTACCGACGCTTCGGGGACAGCCTCAAGAAGCAGGCGACCGGCGCGACGGCGTGGATTCTCGCCGGCGAGCCGCGGCTCGCCAAGGTCATCGGACTCAAGCCCTCTCGGCGCATCCCTCTCTTCAATGGCCCGATCGAGTGTCGCCTTTTGAAGTTCGAGATGTACGAGGGAAGTAGGAAGAATCGTTGATTCCGGTCCGTCATCTGGGTCGGCGGTCAACCGTCGACCCCCGTATCAACGCACGCCGGCGAACCCGGCGTTCTCTTTCACGAAAGGTCTGAAGAACGCGTCTTTTTTCATGTGACAGGTCTGGCAACTGCCCACCGGACATCCCATTCGGAGCCCCTTCGATATGTCCCTGAGACGGTCTGATTCCGCAATTTCCCGGTAGCCATCACGAGGAACTATGGCGATGGGTTCCGCTTCCCAAAATGGGCACGGCAGAACGGCCCCGTTTGGGCGGATGAGGAGAAGTCTGCCGGGAAACGAGCACCCGTTGAGCAGTTCGTGGAGGGTTCGACGCCAGCTATCCGCACCCTGGATTCCGGAACTGATCAACCAGATCTTGTGTGTGATCTTTCCAGCCACCGACCGCCGTGTGTTTGGCTCCGGGTCCATTGCCGGGTATGCGCTCAAGCGAAGGCCGCGCGAGGTCGCTTCACGCGCCACACGCCAGAGCTCTTCCATGAGCTCTGCTCGCTCAACATAGCTGAGCAGTTCGCCACGGTTGTCGACACCTTCGGTCGGGACAACGAATCGGACGTCGATCTCATGCGCTCCGATTGAAGCCGCAAAACGGGGCAGCGATCTCAGCTGGTCCCGGTTCGACCGCATCCAGGTAAATGTCACGCGCAGCTCGGGCTGCGGACGTGATCCAGCGGCTCGGACCCGCTTCAGCAGGTCGAGGCGTGAATGGAGTCGCTGCCAGGACGCACCGGCACGAATCTTCTCGTAGGTCTGCCGGGTCGTGCCGTCGATCGAGACGGCAACAGTGCGTACCCCGTTTTCGACGATCGCACGCGCCTTGGCCTCGGTGAGGGCCAACAGATTCGTCTGCAACCAGATATTCGGAACGCGGTGACCATGGCACGTGCGCAGCCACCTCGAGAAATCCGGATGGAGCAGAGGTTCGGCAGAGCAGCCGAGTCCGAGCGTGTGGGTGAGCGGAAGCAGATCTGAGGCAATTGTTCGAAAAACCGCCCCACTCATATCACCGTTCGCTCCGGGTTCGAGATCGTATGGTCTGAAACGGAGCAGGTCCGTGGAGGAGAAGCAGCACATCGTGCATCGGATGTTGCACCGGCTCGTGAGGTCGAGAATGAGCTCGAGGTGACGGTGCCTCATGAAATCGCCTCGCGGATACCTGCGCCGTGCGTCGCGTCGTTGCCAGCCGAAAAGACGACCACCCCGAGACCGAGGATCCAGGCCGAAACCGCGGTCTGGATGAGGCGCGGAAAGGTCCACACGATGAGTTCCAAGGGGTCGCCGACGGCATGAAGATAGTAGATGACGGCAAAGAGGGGGACTCCGAACGCGGTCGCCAGACCCGGTAGCGCCCGAGAGAGTGGCCTCCATCCCATCAGCAGCAAGGAGATCAGCGGCACGAACCAGCCGACTGCGGCAGGCCCCGTGGCGAGCAGCCGGCCGCAGACGCGGAGGACCAGATCGATGTTGACGAAGCTGATGACGAAGGCCTTTTCACGAATCGGGTCAGCGAGGGGAAGATCGTGGGTGACCCGCACGGCCGCCCAGATCGCCAGGGCCACAAACGCCGGTGAGATCAGGGTCAACGCCTCTCGGACAACTCGCGGCCTCTTCCATATGAGGTCTCGCGTCGTAGTGCCGCCGATGATCAGGGCTGCCACGACACCACCTTCGCTCTTGGTGAAGACGGCTCCCGCCAGAGCGATCGCTGCGACCCAGCGCAGTTGCCGCGGACCGCTGGCGGGCTCCGTCAGAATGACGACGAGGGCAATTGAAACGCAGAGCAATAGAAAACCGTCGGCGTTCCCGCCGGAAAACGAGGCCGTCGCCATTGACATCAGCACGCCGTACCAGAAACAGGTCACGACAGCTGCCGCGGGCATTCCGAGGCGAGTTTCGAGAACGGAGAAGATCACCGCGGCTGCAGCACTCAGACATATCCAGGTGAGCGACGAAATCGCGAGCCATGGCATCGATCCCGCAATCATCGAGCCCCATCCGAGGAGGACCGGCCACAGGGGAGGGTAGTTTGGGTGGAGGTGAATCATGTACGGCTGCCGCAGCAGATCGAAATCGATGCCCCGCTCGAGCGCGAAATGAACGGCCTTGACTCCCCAGAAATACGACAGATCGGCGGACGTTGCCGCGCCGGCGGCAAAGGACAAAAGGCCGGCAGCTGCAATCAGAAGAATGGTGACCGACACCACCCGGGTTTCGTATCCGACCGTTGTCCGAGGAGCGGGAAGCATCGGGGTTTCCGTTCGTGTCGTCAGAAGAGCGGCCACGAGTGTGAGGACTGTAATGAAGATGATGAACCATGGTGACCAACGGAAACCGAAGGCGGATTCTACCGTCAGGATGGCCGCAACGGCGAGCGAACCGGTTGCCCATGCCAGCGAAGTCCTGGCTGCAAACGAGTAGCCTCTCAAAGTTCGATGAAAGGCGACCGGAAGGCCCACGGCGCAGGGCACGCCAATGATTGCCGCCAGAAAGACTGCTAGCGTCATGGTCGGAATGTCAGGCGTTCTCGGAGGGTCCCTCCAGGAACCGACGCGACGAACGTCTCACCCTTCCTGGTGCCCCGGGAGTCGCCGTACACGAGGACGAAACGGGCGGACGCACCGGCAGGGACCTTTTCGCCGTAGTACGACGACGGCATCAGCCGAGATTCCGCAAGCAGTCCGACCGACATCATGGCAAGGCTCATTTCGACATCACGATCGCCGGCGACAACGGTGAATGAGGAATTCTGTGGGATCAGCGGCGCCGCCTCATGGAGAAAGCGCCACTGCTCGGCGTGCCCCGTTCCGGTGTTGTCAAATGGAGTGCGTTGTGACTGCTCGAGATCGTCGCGCCAAAGAGGTTGGGCGAGCAGCATCACAAGTGAGATCAGGGCGCCAAACCACCAGAGGCGCATCGCCCGACGCCGATGTCTTTCGGGTGCGGGAATCATGACCCGAGCGTAGCAGAGAATTCGATGAACGAGACGACATCTCAATTGATGCGGTGTGCGAGCCGGGCCGGGATCGGCTGCACGAAAAAGGGCCGCCCGAAGGCGGCCCTTATGATGGATTGATCCGACCCCTACGGACAGGTCGCGAATGCGGTGGTGTCAGTCACCGCGTTGGCCGGTTGCCCGAGCGGGTTGTTGTACTCGATCTCCTCTCCGCTCTTGCCGTAGGTCTTGACGAACCCGGTCAGGGTGTCGGTGACCCGGGTCGTGAACTCGACATTGGTGGTGGCGGCGAAGAAGACCCAGTAGTGATCGTTGACGGAACAGCCGTTGAGGACCTTGAACAGCATCTCCCAGTTGTCCTCTCTGAAGAAGTAGAAGATGCCCGAGTCGTCGGAGCCACACTCCGTGACCATGCCGGAACCGGTGTTGCCGTCCTGGTCTCTCCAGGTGACCTCGACCTTGAAGCGCCCGCCCTGGAGGCACATGGTGTCGGCGTCGGGCGCGCAGGGTTCGAGCCCGCTCGCGAGTGCGGCGGTCGACCTGTCGAGGATCTCGAAGGTGAAGAGCGGGTTGTGGACGCCGAGGCTGCCGTCGGAGTGCAGCAGGTTGTAGTTCCACCCCGCTTTGATCAGGAAGGGGTTGGCGTGGCGGTAGAGATCGAGGGCTTCGCCCATCGGCGGCACGACGTCGATGTCCGACATGCGCGTCAAGCCGATGGAGGTGCCGTCGGTGAGCTCGAGCGCCATCGCCTGCCGGCCGTGGCTTTCGCCGAACTCGATTTCGGCGATCTGACCGGCATCGGTGATGGTCGCGTCACCGTTGACGTCGATCGTGTTGCCCGCCTCGGTGAGCTCATCGATCAGGTTGTAGAGAGCGTTCTCGATCATGTCCTGCAGCTGAATCAATTGCTCTTCGACGGGCCCCTGGATTGTGTCCGCGGTGAGGTTGGTGTGGCAATTCTGGCAGATGTCCGCGGAAGCGTAGAAGGTGTGATTGGTCCCGCCAAGGTTGTA